>JADGQP010000076.1 GCA_017881705.1 Christensenellaceae bacterium | reverse complement strand
TATCAATCATCTTGATGGCTTTTGTAACGATCATGCCCACCAGTTCCTGCGGCGTGGTCACCAGCACGGCGGCGTCCACCGGAATGCTTTGGAACACGGTCAGCATTACGTCGCCCGTTCCCGGGGGCATATCGATGAACAGCACGTCCTTATCGCCCCAGATCACGTCCGTCCAAAACTGTTTCACCGTGCCCGCGATGATCGGCCCGCGCCATACGACGGGGTCGGTTTCGTTTTCCAGCATCAGGTTGAGGCTCATTACGTCGATGCCGGTTTTGGAGCGTACGGGGAAAATGCCGGTATCGCTGCCACCGGCGTGCTCGGTAAGCCCAAAGGCTCTGGGGATGGAGGGGCCGGTGATGTCCGCGTCCAGAATGCCGACCTTGAGCCCCTGGCGTTGAGCCAGCACGGCCAGCAGTGCCGTAACGAGGCTTTTACCGACGCCGCCCTTGCCACTGCACACGGCTACAACTTTTTGAATATGGCTTTGTTCGTGTGGTTTTTCCAGCAAACTCTCGGGTTTACGCGATTCGCAGTTCTGGCTGCAACTGGCGCAATCATGGGTGCATTCGCTCATGGATGTGTGTCCTTTCTTATGGGGGTTATCGAGAATCGGGTTGGCCGACAATAGCCGCCACAGTTTCAGCCGCCTCGGCGATCAGTTCTTCCATGGGCCGCTTGGTAACGCCGACTACGTGCACGCCGCAGCGATCCAGCGGCACAAGCACCTTGCGTGCCTCGCTTTCGCTTACGGCGGCGGCGATGACGGGGGAGATTTCGCCCAGCATCGCGTTGCCCTGCAGAATGCCGATAACGCCCACGATCATGTCTGCATCCCGGCATTGGCAGCGGATGGCGTTTTCGCCCGTCGCGCCCTGGTCCGCGCCCGCGCGCATCATGGCCTGGGTGGCCGCGGCGTTCGTGCCCAGCGCGATGATCGGCAGATGTGGCGCGGTGCGTTTAATGGCGGCTACCAGCGCCTTACCGATGCCGCCGCCCTGCCCGTCGATTACCAGTACCTTCAAGGTCATTCATCCTCCTCAGGATCGTCCTCGGGTGGAGTACCGCTTGGGAGGGTCAAACAATCCCCCCGCGACTGATGATACGCCTCAAAATAGCGGATTTCAAGTGGGATCCATTCGTTTTCAAAAC
This sequence comes from Christensenellaceae bacterium, assembly GCA_017881705.1. Classification (GTDB taxonomy): domain Bacteria; phylum Bacillota; class Clostridia; order Christensenellales; family Aristaeellaceae; genus CAXXOK01. The sequence continues at coordinate 5,532 of JADGQP010000076.1, read as the reverse complement.
GTAGCCACAGGCTTGGCCCGTTTCGGCGGAGGATGCGCCTGCGCTGTTCCTCCCGCGAAAGGGTCAACAGTACCTGAACGGCGTTAAGCGTCGCGTACGCGTCGTGAAACGTCGGATGCAGCGCGTAACTGCCCTCAATCAGAGTAATCGGTTTTGGCTGAACCGAAACCATCTTTGTACGGCCGCTGTGGCAATCGAACGCTCCATACCGGAAAGAGCCGCCGGAAAGCAAGCCGCGCAGCACCTGCGAAAGGAAACGTTCGTAATGCACGTTGCCTCCGGCTTGGGCAAGCCGCTGCGGCGTGCGCAGTTCGGACGGCAGAAAAAAATCGTCCATATGGAACACGTTGCAATCGTATAGCGGAGCCAACAGAGCGATCAGCGTGGTTTTACCGGCCGCGCAATCCCCGTCGATGGCCAGGGTCGCCTTTCCGTCGGCTTTCAACCTGCTTTCCAAAGCGCTGAGGACGGGCAGCGCCTCGCCGTAGCGCCGGAGCACCACGCGGTAGGCGGGCCGGTAAGCAGCGCGGTACGCCTCGCTGTGGGAGGGCAGCCCGCCTTCGGCCTGCTGCCGCTGGATGGCAGTGTCCAGCTCCCGCAAGGTAAATGGCAGCCGTAGCGCGTTCGGGTCGGCGGGCACATCTACGCCGCAACGGGCGGCCAGGGAGCGAAGTATAGCCAGAAGCGCCGCATAATGTTCCGGCGAGGGGTGAAATTGTTCCGCCGTAATGCGCATCATACGGGCGATTCGCAAAGCGGGAAGCTGCCTTACCAGCGGCGAGCGTAGGTTGAGGCGGCACAAGCCGTTTCCCAGCGGTTCAAAGGCTGGTTCCGACGCGTCCGGCGTAAGGCGCTCTGTTTCCTGCCGTATGCCCTGTTCGCAGGCCGCTTCGTCCGCCAGCGCGTGGCCGCAGCCAAACGCGTTCTGATAGGCCCATTTTACAGTGTCCTCGGCTTTTACGTGCGCACGCGAGGATAACTGAGTAAGCGCAAAATCTGGTTTCATGATTACTCCGACGGTTATTTTATTCTGGAGCGCGTGTGCTGTTGCGGGACGCTGCTCCGAGTGTTACAGACGGTGCGCGCGAACCTTCATGGATCGCCGCGCACCATGGGTATCAGGTTGGGGACTTGTTCAGGCGGCTTTCCCGGGAGCTTTTTCGGCTGCGGACGTAAATAGTTTTGCCTTTTCCAATGCCAGAATGATGGCGGGAACCAGCACCAACTGCGCCAGTATACCCGGCCAGGCGGTTACGAACGCACCGGCGACAAACATAGCGGCAGTGAAAACCTTGGAAAGGAACAGGGAATAGAGCGCGAAACTCACCACGCCCCATACGGCGCGGCCCAGGAGCATTGCGACGGCCAACGCGATATAGGTTCTGGCCGATCCTTTGACTTTCAGCCTGGAATACAGCAGACCGGAGAACGCCCCGTACGCGGCCAGTTCAAAGGCCATGGCGACGGCCGTAGGCATAACCGGAGGCATACCGAACAGCAGCGTGCGAAGCAAGGGGCTGATGAAACCAACCGCCAGCCCCCAGGGCCAGCCGCACAGAAAACCGCACAGCAGCACCGGCAGGTGCATCGGCAGCAGCGCGGAACCCAGTTGGGGCAGCTGACCTGTCAGAAACGGCAGAACCAAGGCAAGCGCAAGGAAGAGCGCGCTTAATGAGAGCCGATAAACGTTATTTTTCCGCATTCAAGGTTCGCTTCCTCTCGTATGTTCATGCGGCCTTGACCCCCATTCATGGGGGTATGATGCCTTCATGACATCCGGACAAAGCGCTTACATTGATTATAACACATGCGTTCGGGGGCGTAAACCACCGTTGCACCACCGAAACAGCAACCAAAAGTATGATATCCTTCTTATCTATTGTTTTCCTCACAACAGCATGGTATAATGTTGAAAACCTTTTCGGAGGTATAATATGCAGGAAGTAACCATGATCGTATCGCCCGACGATGACGGGCTGCCGATTCGGAAATTGGCGCTGGAACGCCTGCATATGTCCTATGGACAGTTTAAAAGCGCAAAATTCAACGGTGCGTTGCTTTTAGATGGGGAAGCGGTACATGCCGACCGGCGCGCGAAAGTCGGCCAGAAGCTGGTGGTACAGATTCCCCAACGGGAAGGCATGTGCTGCAAGCCCTATGAAACAGCGTTAAAGGTTCCTTATGAGGACGAGGATCTGCTGGTGGTGGATAAACCCGCGCCGCTGCCCTCGGTAGCCTCCGCCCGAAAACGGGATGCGCTGACGCTGGAAAACGCCGTGTTCAGCTACCTGAAATGCCCGCCGGATTTTATCTATCGGCCGGTAAACCGGCTGGATAAAGGCACCAGCGGGCTCATGGTGGTGGCCAAACACGCCCATGCACAGCAGTATTTACAGTCACAGCTGCATACGGACTATTTCGTACGCGAATATTTGGCGGTATGCGATGGTTTTCCGCCGGAAAAGGAAGGCATGATCGACCTACCGATTGCCAAGGCGGATGGGGCGACCATACGGCGTGTGATCTCTCCCCAAGGCCAACCGGCGCGTACGTTTTACCAACTGCTGGATACCGGCGCGGGACGAAGCCTTTTACGGCTCAGGCTGTACACCGGCCGCACCCACCAGATCCGCGTGCATTTGGAGGCGCTGGGCTGCCCTGTAACAGGGGATTTTTTATACGGACGCGAACATATGGCCTTGCCCAACCGATTTGCGCTGCATAGTTGTTACCTAAAGCTCCAAACGCTGCATCACGGTGTGATCGAGCTTGAAAGCCCATTGCCTCCCGAGCTGGCCATCCTTTTATAATTACTTGCAGATATCAATACAGTCACGACCCATAAACAAACATATAAAGCGCTTGGATGTGCACAAACAGTAAAAAGAGGGAATGGCCTGTGCCTCTCCCTCTTTTTGTATGGTGTTTGCCCATGTTGTTGCCTTACCGTTCTTCCCGGAAATAGTTCAGCCCGCAGCTGGCCGGCTGCGCGTATTCCTTTACCTATTTTTAGTGTAGCGTTTATCCACGCTGTTGCCTTACCGTTCTTCCCGGAAATAGTTCAGCCCGCAGCTGGCTGGCTGTGCGTATTCCTTTACCTGGAAAATACTCACGAAGATCAGCACCAGGATGGTGGCGATGTAAGGGAACATCGAGTAAATCTGCATCGGCAGGCCGGGGATGGGGTAATAGTTGCGAACAACCAGCAGCGCGCCGAATACCAGGCCGCAGATCCAGGCGCGCGTAGGGCTCCACATGGCAAAGATAACCAACGCTACGGCCAGCCAGCCGTAACCGTTTACACAATCATGCACCCATACGCCCGCGCACGCCGTGGAGGACATGGAGATGTACATGCCGCCCAGCCCGCACAGCGCGCCTCCGACGACGGTGGCCATATACTTGTACAAGGTTACGTTCACACCGGCGGCATCGGCGGTGGCGGGGTTTTCGCCCACGGCGCGCAGGTTGAGGCCACGGCGGCTCTTGGCCAGGAACCAGGCCATAACGCCCATGACGATGAGGCTGAAATACACCATCCAGTTATAGTTGAACAACAGCGGCCCCAAAACCGGAATGTTGGAAAGGGCGCCGAAATGGAGGCTGGAGAACATTGCCTTGGTGGCGGCGGAAACCTGCACAAACCCGCCCGCCTCTTTGCCCAGAAGCTCGCCAAAGAAGTTACCAAACCCCGTGCCGAAGATGGTGAGTGTAAGGCCGGTTACGTTTTGATTGGCTCGAAGCGTTACCACAAGGAAAGCGTAAATCAGCGCGCCCAGTGCTCCGGCACCGGCAGCCGCGATTGTGGCGATGATTGTAGCAACCATAGCGGACGGAGCGCCGCCTGCCAGGGTAACCGCCTGTTCGTAACGGTAAGCCGCCCCGAGCCCAGCTATGGCGCCCATGAACATCATACCCTCAACGCCAAGGTTGAGGTTGCCGGATTTTTCGGTCAGGATTTCGCCAAGAGTCGCCAGCAGCAAAGGCGCGCTGGCTAGTACGGCCATCGTGATAAAATTGAGGATGTTGTTTAAATCGCCGTTCATAATGTCGCCTCCCCGCCTACGCGCCTTGTGCGGAAGATGAGCTGGTAGTTGATAAAAAACTCAACGCCCAGCATAAAAAACAGGATAATGCCCGTTAGCATGTCCGCCGCGGATTTCGGGATGCCCATGGTGGTTTGGATGCGGTTGGAACCGCGCTGCAGCACGGCGATAAAGCAGGAATAAACCACCATCAGCAGCGGGTTCATGCCGGCCAGCCACGATACCGATATGGCCGTGAAGCCCGCACCGCCGCCGGTATCGGTAGTCAGTGTTCCGCTTGCGCCGGAAACCTGCAGGAAGCCCGCGAAGCCGCAGATAGCGCCGGAAATGAACATGGTGCGCAAGATGATGCGCGTTACGTTCATGCCCGCGTATTTCGCTGTATTGGCGGATTCGCCTACCACGGTGATCTCATAGCCGTGCTTGGTTTTGGCAAAGTACAGAAACGCGAGTACCGCCAGAATCAGCGCGATAATCCAGCCAATGTGTACGCCCAACACCTCGGGCAGGCGGGTCGTAACGGAAAAATCGCGGATTTTCGGAAAGGTCGTGCCGCTCATCTGCCAGGACGGCTGATATTGCAAAAATGTGATGAAACTGATGGCGATATAGTTGAGCATCAGGGTGAACAGCGTTTCATTCGTGCCCCATTTCGCCTTAAAAAAGGCCGGTATCAGGCCATATATCCCGCCGCCTATGCAGCCAGCCAGGAACATCATACTCAGCAGCAGCCATTGCGGCCAGGTATCGCCGTAATGCACCGCGAAGTAGGAGCAGCAAATGGCGCCCACGAGAATCTGCCCCTCGCCGCCGATATTCCAAAACCGCATTTTAAACGCCATGGTCAGGCCCAGAGCTGTCACCAGCAACAGCGTCATGATTTTTAACGTTGCTTGGGCGGAGGTGCTGAATTCCAACACGCCCTTTTTGTTTACGGCAATCAGGGTTTTACCGATAGCGCCGGATATCATGTCCCCATACATCTGAAACGGGTTGTATCCTAGCAGCGCCACCAGCAGGCCGCCCATCAGCAGCGCGCAAAACAGCGCCAGCACGCGGAACAGCACCGCCTTGCGGCGCTGGATACCCGTGCGCTTTACTACGCGCACGAAAGGCTCGTGTGTACGCGTCATGCTGTTTCACCAGCCTTTCTTTGACCGACCCGCGTCATCATCAGGCCGATTTCTTCCTTGGTGCAACGGCTCGGATCCACGATTCCGCTTACCTGCCCACCGCACAGCACCATCAGCCGGTCGGAAATATCCATGAGCACATCCAGATCCTCGCCGATAAAAATAACGGCGTTGCCTTTTTTCTTTTCGGCGTTAAGCAGGCTGTAAATACGGTAGGAGCTTACGATATCCAGCCCGCGAACGGGATAGGCGCAGATCAGCACCTGCGGACGGCTGAGAATTTCGCGCCCGAGCAGCACCTTTTGCACGTTACCTCCGGACAGCCGACGAACGGGGGTGTTCAGCCCGGGGGT
>JADGQP010000075.1 GCA_017881705.1 Christensenellaceae bacterium | reverse complement strand
CCCATGGTTTTACCGTAACCTACGCGCGCGGCTGCGGTTTCTTTCGCGCAGACGAGCCCGACACCGCGCTGTTTCACGCGATTCCCGCCTGGAAGGAAGCGTTTGCGAACCTTCGCGGCGATTTGGACTTGCCCGCAATACAAGCCGCCTACGAAAACGCGGACGCGGTTGTCGCCTGCGTGGGCGATTGCCTGCCGCAGACCGGCGAAGCCCGCGACCGCGCCGACCTTACGCTTTCCGGCGATCAGCAAAAAATGTTAGAATCCCTGAAGGCGCTGGGTAAGCCGTTAATCGTGGTGCTGGTAAGCGGCAAACCGCTTACGGTGCCCTGGGTCGCCCAAAACGCCGACGCGGTGGTGCAGGCGTTTAGCGGCGGGCTAACCCTGGGCGACGCGCTGGCGCGGTTGTTATTGGGCGAACTGAACCCATCGGGCAAATTGCCTGTTAGCTTTGCCTATTCGGCGGGGCAGCTGCCGGTATACCATAACCAGCTCCCCGGCTGGCATGACGGACATTACATGGATTTACCGGCCGGGCCGCTGTACCCGTTCGGCTTCGGGTTAAGCTACACCCGTTACCTGTACAGCACGCCCTCGCTAAACGACACGGCGGCGGGACGCGAGTTGGTTTTTACCGTGCAAAACGCAGGCGCGCGGGACGGCGTGGAGATTGCGCAGGTATACGCGCACCGGCCCTCCACCGGCCGCATAACGCCCGTGAAGGAGCTGGTTGATTTCCGCCGCGTACCTCTTAAAGCAGGCGAGAAAAAGGAACTGCGTTTTATAATTCCCGATGATTGCCTGGCCGCCGTGCGCGCCGGCGGCACGCGCGTGATGGAAAAGGGCGAATACACGCTGATGGTCGGCGGTTCTTCCCGCGACGAAGATCTGCAATGGGTGCGCTTTCGCCTGTAAAAAACGCGACGCTCGTGAAAAGGATTGCTTTTTCCTTTGCCATCGGGTATGATTAAGTATGTGCTTCACCATACAACGCACGGGAAAGAATGAGGACGATGGGCGAGTATATCCTCAGTTGTTGCTCCACGGCCGACCTGACTAAAGAGCATTTTCAGGAGCGGGATATTCATTATATTTGTTTCCATTATAGTTTGGACGGCAAGCAGTTGTCGGACGATCTGGGCGTAAGCATGCCCTTTGAGGAGTTTTACCGCCGCATGGCCGACGGCGCGGACACCAGTACTTCCCAGGTAAACGCTACCGAGTTCGAGGCGTATTTCACGAACTTCCTGGAAGCCGGCAAGGATATTTTGCACGTTACGCTTTCCTCAGGCATTTCGGGGGTGATCAACTCCGCGATTATTGCCAAGGAAAATCTGGAAGCCAAATACCCCGATCGTAAAATCTACATTGTAGATTCGCTGGGCGCGTCCTCCGGTTATGGGCTGCTGATGGACAAGCTGGCCGACTTGCGCGACGGCGGCATGGACGTCACGGCGCTGCGCGACTGGGCGCTTGCCCACAGGCTGGAGCTGCACCATTGGTTTTTCTCCACGGATCTGAGTTTTTACATCAAAGGCGGCCGCATTTCCAAAACTGCCGGCATGTTTGGCAAGCTCCTGAACATCTGCCCCTTGCTGAACATGGATGCGCAGGGTCGTCTGACCTCGCGTGCGAAGGTTCGCACCAAGCATAAAGTGATACGGGAAATCGTCAACCGGATGATTGAAAACGCTAATGACGGACTGGATTACTCCGGCAAATGCTACCTCTCCCAATCCGCCTGCGTGGAGGACGCCAAAGCCGTCGCCGCGCTGGTGGAAGCCAATTTCCCCAAGCTGTCCGGCAAGGTGGAGATTAACTACGTGGGCACCACCATCGGCAGCCACACCGGCCCTGGCACCGTGGCGCTGTTCTTCTGGGGCGGGAAGCGGGAATAGGCAACGGGGACATCGGTTGTTAAAATGTGGCTTCGCCACTTTTTGAAAAGCGGGACAAACCAAAAGCGCGCGGCAAGTTGCCGTGCGCTTTTGGTTTGTCCCGCTTATTTCTCGTCGTCGTCCCCGTCATCGTCCCCGTCGTCGTCATCATCGTCGCCATCATTGTCGTTGTCATCGTTATCGTCATCGTCATCCTGTTCCTCGATGATCTCCAGGCAACGCTGGAACACGCGCTGATACTCGTTTTCGTCCTCGATGGTCGCATAGATATCGTCGCCGTTTTCATCCTGCTCAATTTTAAGCAGTATGGATTCGCCCTGCAGGCAGTCCTCCATATCCTGCTGCGCTTCCAGCAGAATATAGGTGGCGCCTTCATAATCCAGCGTCATCAGGTGGTCGAACGTTACGTCGTTACCGTCTTCATCCTGAAGGGTTACAATGTTATCCTCGTTCTCCTCAGGGGTTTTCTTATGTTCGTCCTTCATGGGCCGCTCCTTTAATTGCGCCGCGAGGCGGCGTCATGAGTGGAGTTCCGGTTGGCCGGCGGCCAGCCACTGCTGCAATATCACGGTTGCAGCGACTTTATCCACGTAATTCTTACGATCCTGCCGACTTACGCCGCCTTCGATGAGCACGCCTTCGGCGGTAACGGTGGTAAGCCGCTCGTCCCAGTAGAAAACGTTCAGGCTTTTCTTTGCCAGCACTTCGCCCAGGGCCATTACCTTTTGCGCCTGCCCGCCGCGGGTACCGTCCATATTCAGGGGCAGACCCAGCAGCACGTTTATGGTTTCATAATGCTCGCACAACGCGCGGATGTGTTCGCTGTCCGGCCCGTAGCCAATGCGGCGGTATACTTCCACCGGCTGGGCGATGGTTCGCGTAGGGTCGGTCACAGCTACGCCGATGCGCACATCCCCCACGTCCAGCGCGAGCACGCGGCCTTGATCCGTCACGCGTCCAGCCCTTTGAGGTACACGCGCACCAGCTCTTCTACAATCTCGTCGCGTTCCAGCCGGCAGATCAGGCTGCGCGCCTGGTTATAACTGGTGATGTAAGTCGGGTCGCCAGAAATGATGTATCCTACCAGCTGCGTTACCGGATCGTACCCTTTGGCCTGAAGCGCCCGGTATACATGCTCCAGAATATCGCTGGCACAGTTGCTGCCGTCCACCACGGGGGAGAATTTGGTTGTACCGTTCATATCCGTAACCACTTGCTTCACTCCCTCAAAGTGATTCGCTTTATTATACACCCGACGCTGGGAATAGAAAAGAGGGCGCAGGCCCAGCGCGTGAGTTTTTCTCGCCGTACGCTCGTTTATTCCGCTAACGGGGGCTTCTTTCTCAGTTTCAGCAGGATACCGCGGCTGTCCGCCGCAGCCTGAAGGCGCTCTGCCATGGCGGCAGCGCTTTCCTTCACGTTCTGGCCGATAAAAGTGCTTTCGTTCTGCGTTTGCGCCATCACGGAGCGCAGATCGTCCAGCTCCAGCAGGTTTACCGCAAGGCAATAGAAATTTTTACGCCGCCCGTCGTTGTAGCTTGCCAACAGACGCGCAAGGATTTCGGCCTTTTCCGTTTGCTCGGCATGATAGGCGGTAAGCCCGATTTTTTGCGCTTTTTCTGAGTCCGCAAGCTGGTTTTGGTGCGTAACGAAGGAATCGTACGCATCCGCCCCGACGTATTTTTCGCAGGGGTATTCTCCGCACTGAAAGCAATATTCCACGCCGGCCTGTTTCCCGGCACAGCGGGCGATCGCGCAGGGTTGGTTACCCTCTCCCTCGCCGCAACCCGGGCAGTATTTTCCAATATGCATAGGGCAAAGCCCGCAATTCAGCCCACAAAGTGATAACAGCGGGTCGTTTCTTAAAAAGCCCTTCATAAATACGCGCTCTCTTTCGTAATGGGTCGGAAGATTTACCCGCCTCAGGCTCTCCGTTATTGGGCAATGCAGAACTCTTCCCGAAGGAACAAGCCAAACCCCCGCGCTGCGGCGCACAGGTCGTCATCGGTAATGGTTTGCAGGCAGGGTCCGCCGGAAGAAACGACCTTCCAATCAATTTCAGCGGCTTTTTCTTCACATGCGCATCAACCCGAAAGCCACGTCCGGGCCCGGCCCGCTGACAAATAGTCCAAAGCGAATATGAAATAATAGTTCACAATATGTTGTATCTTCATTTAT
>JADGQP010000074.1 GCA_017881705.1 Christensenellaceae bacterium | reverse complement strand
GTCAACGCAGTTTCAAAGCCGTCGGTGTAGAAGCTGATGATGCTCTCCTGTGTGGCAGCGCTCTGTTTGATCCAGCTATCGATGCGTTGCTGCTGGGTTTCCTCGTCGTCATAAAGGCGGTTTAACCGCATATCGGAGGAATACTTGCTGCGAAAATAGGCCTGCCGCTCGTCGATGGCCGTTTTGAGGATGGACTCCTCGTTAATCAGGTTGCCGTGGGAGCCCTGCACCAGGGAGCGCACTTCCTGCCCGCGCTGTACCACCTCGGTGTTCAGTCGGTCCATCTTCTGGTCATAGGCGGTTTCGCTCGCCAGCAGCGTTTCCTGATAGTCCTTGATCTGGTCGCGGTAATCCTGAAGGGTCGTCATTTCCTTGCTGCTGTAGCCGGTGGAATATACGTAGCACACCACATCGCCGCGGTATACCGTGCTGCCCTCCTGTGCAACGTACTCGATGTTTTGTACGCTCTCGTCGTTGTACACGGTTTCGTTGCGAACAACCAACGCGTCGCCCGTGTAAATGGTACCCAGCGTGCCTTGCGCGATCGTAGCCGTCGTGGGCAGGCTGCCTTTCATATTATTGATCACAAAAAGCGCGGCAGCCGCCACGATCACCACGATCGCCACCGCCTGAAACACCCGCGTAAGCCGGCTGCGCTGCCTGCGTTTTTGCTTGCGTTTGTTTTTACGTTCCTTTTTTGCCCTTACGGCCGCGCCGGCCTTTTGCACGGCTTGCAGTTCCATCAGCTGCCGCGGACTGATGCCCAGCTGAGTCGCTTGCCATTGAATTCGCTGTTCTTCACTCATGCCCTGCGCGTTGGCGGCTTGCAATGGGTCGGTTGGCGCCATGCCTTGCCATTGCGCAACCTGTTCGGGGGTCATGCTCTGCCCACTCTGCCATTGCGCGGCGTTCTGGGACGCCTGCCATTGCGCAAACTGTTCGGGGGTCATGCCCTGCCCGCTCTGCCATTGCGCAGCGTTCTGAGACGCCTGCCATTGCGCAACCTGTTCGGGGGTCATGCCCTGCCCGCCCTGCCACTGCGCGGCGTTCTGGGATGCCTGCCATTGCGCAACCTGTTCAGGGGTCATGCCCTGCCCGCCCTGCCATTGCGCGGCGTTCTGGGATGCCTGCCACTGCGCAGCCTGTTCGGGAGTCATGCCCTGCCACTGCGGCGCGTTCTGCCCGCCCTGCCATTGCGCGGCGTTCTGCGCAGCCTGCCATTGCGACACCTGTTCAGGGGTCATGTTTTGCATTGCCTGCCATTGCGCCGCCTGTTCGGGGGTCATGCTTTGCATAGCCTGCCATTGCGCAGCCTGTTCGGGAGTCCATTGCCCGTTCGTTCCGCCGCCTTGCATCGCACCGCCTCCTTTCAACGCCGCACGGAGCCCCATAATGGGAAGAAAATGCGGCGTTTCATCCGCTGTTCCCAATGGGACGTCCAAAACATCAGCCTGTCATTGCATTTGCAACCAAGGCTTTTTATGATCATTCACCGGCACGTGGGCGCGGTAAGTCACGTTTCCCGACACAGAATCCGCCCAACTGCGCCACGCTTTACGCGCCGTTCTCCTCAATAGCGCGCAGCCGCGCCAGCACACGCCTTTCGATGCGGGAAACCTGCATTTGGGAAACGCCCATTCGTTTTGCGGTTTCACGCTGACCCAGCCGGTCGCGGTAACGCAGGGTAAGCAGCTTACGTTCCTGATCATCCACTTTGCTTAAAATCCAGCTCATCCATTGAGCGTCTTCAACGCGCCCATATCCTCCCTCGTCCACGCCCAGCATGGCGGAAAGGTCCGCTTCGCTTTCTTCGCTCACGGGCGCGTCCAGCGAGGCGATGTCGGTTTGGTTGCGCATGTCCAAAAGCATCAGCAGTTCGTCCGCCGAAATCTGCATCGCGTCGGCCAGCTCGCGGGCGCTGGGCTCCCGGAAAAACTCACGCTCAAATTGCTCGCGCACCTGCTGCATCTTAAAAAGTTTTTGCCGCGCATCGCGGGGCACCCGCATACCGGCGCCCTTGTCGCGCAGGTAATTGCGCACGTCGCCCGCGATGGTGGGAATCGCATAGGTCACGAAGCGGAAGCCGCGCGAAGGGTCGAAGCGCTCGATGGCCTTCATCAGCGCAATGCTGGCCACTTGTTGCAGATCTTCCCTTTCCACGCCGCGCCCCTCAAAGCGCCGCGCCACTGCGCGCGCCAAGGGCAGGTAATTTTCCACCAGCTCGTCGCGCAGCGCCGACGATCGTGTGGAAGAATACCGTTCCAACAGCGAAACCAATCGTTCGTCGTTCATTGCGCACCTGCCTTAACGAATCGGTAGGGAGAATCCGATGGATCCTACCCCGCATGCGTCGCATTGCAACGATACATCCGGCATCAACGTTTCCAGTATGCCGCGCGTAATTTCCATGTCGCTTGCCGGCACATCGGAAACATCGCCGCCGCGTACGGCGTTCAGGCAGCAGTAAATGCGTCCATCGCTGATGCGCGCGTGCATTTCCAGCCGGTCCGCCTTCAGCGGCTGATGCAGCAAGCAATCGCAGCATTCATCCGTCGCCGAGCGGAGATCATCGATCAAATCGACGTCCAGGCCGGCGAGCATTCCAAGGCCGCTGAGCGCCATGCGCGCCAGCAGAATAAAATCTTTGTCCGCCGGCAGGCTGAGCATTATTTCGCCTTGCTTATCCGCCATTCCCAATTCCCCTTTCAGTGCCGAAAAGCGTTTCCCAAACCGGTTTATCCTACCATATCCCACAGCATTTTGGCAAGTAGCAGTCCCAGAACCAACAGCATCATGCCCCGCACCAGCCTGCCGCCGTGGCGCAGGGTCATGCGGCTGCCCAAGGCCGCGCCCAGCATGGCGCACAACCCCACGGGGATCCCCAGGAGGATCAGCACATTGCCGGTAAACAGCAGGCTCGTCAGCGCTGCCAGGTTGCTGGCCAGGTTTACAATCTTGGCCGTACCGCTCGCGGTAACCTCCTCCATGGCGAAAATCTGTAAAAACAGGAGGATTAAAAATGTGCCTGTACCCGGGCCGATCAACCCATCGTAAAAGCCCATCGCACAGCCCACGGCTAGCGCGATGCCCCGCGTGCGCGCCAGCGAACGTTCTTTGGGCAAAACCGAGGGCGCGCGCTTGCGCAGCGTAAACACCGCCGCCACAGGGATGCAGCACAGCACCAGCAGGCGCACCGTACTTTGCGGCAGTGCGGTCATCACCAGCGCGCCCATGGCGCTGCACACCAGCGCGCCCAGCGCAGCGGGCAGACCCACCTGCCAGTTTACCTTGCCCGCGCGCCCGAAGGTAACGGACGCAAGCGACGTGCCCATCATGGCGGACAGTTTGTTGGTGCCCGCGGCCAGCACCGGCGGCAGCCCCGCCAGATAGTAAGCCGGCAGCGAGATCATCCCGCCGCCGCCCGCAATGGAATCTACAAACCCCGCCAGAAGTGCCAGCGGACAGACGATGAGAAATTGAGTGGGCGTAAGCGTCATGCGCGCGCCTCCGCAGGTTTTGGCAGGGGCTCGGGCGCTGTGTCTAAAAGCAACGCAAACAGGGTAAGCGTGCAAAGCAGGGGGCTGAAGGAGAAAAACCGTGCGTCCGCGCCGCAAAGCACACACATGGTGCCCAGGTTGTACAGGAGCGTTGGCACGCAGAATAGCAGCGCCCGCGTGCCGTTTCGCCGCAGGGCGCGAAGCGAAAGCACCAGCATTGCCGCGAACGATACCCCGATATTGCCAAGGTACCAGGCTGCCGGACTGGTTTGCAAAGGCGCGGTAATCAGGGCTTTAAGCGCTGCGCCAACGTGGTTGATGCGCCCGTTGTGGGCAGGCACGTCGGGCAGGTCGCCTGAATTTCGCACCGTCACGTTGGCCGAGCCCTCGTCGCCCAGCCCCCATACCAGATTGGTCACGCCGTTTACAGAGGCGAAAGCGTCCGCAGGGTCGGCTTTGGCTGTGTTGAGCGCCATGTTTAACACCTGCGAAAGCGTCGCGTGGGCGATCAGCCCGCGCGTAGCGCCGAATTTGATAGAGTTGTAGTTATGCAGCTGATACTCCTGCCAGCCTTCCTCGTCCGCCATGGCATTGGTAAAGGCGCGGGTTTCGGGAGAAAGCGCGTCGGGGTTGAGCTTGCGCACATCGCATACGACCGTCATGGGAATGCCGATGGATTCTTCCAAAGCATTCTGGGGGTAGGTTACCTTCAGCGCCGCATACAGCGGGCCCAGCACTAGTGCCAGCGCGACCGTCAGCGCCGCGGCGGCGGAAAGCGCGCCCCTAAGCTGTCCGCGGCAGGTAAGCGCCACAGTGATTAAAAGCGGCAGTGAAAATAAAAGCGCGTTGTGCCTTACCAGCGTCGTAAACGCAAGCGTCAGCCCGAAGGCCAACGCGTTTTTCGTTTTTCCAAGCCACCGGCCGCGGCTGTAATACAGGTTCACGGCCTGCGCGCCAAGTATCAGCACGCCGATGGTCATGGCGTTGTCCTTCCACAGATACATCATGGTATTGCCCACGATAGGAGAGGCCGTCAGCACCGCCGCGACCGGCACTACGAACGCGGGCTTGATACCCCAGGCACACATCGTGGCTGCCAGATACCCCAGCGCGAGGCTGTAAACCGCGCATTGCACGGCCAGCGCAAACGTATAGCTGGGTATCACCAGCGCGCACATCCTTAGCAGCAGCGTATGAAACACCGGATGCCAGTTGGAATACACACCCGTACAGGCCTGTGTCCATTGTACGGCCGAATCCACCGTTACTCCACCCGGGTTGGCCGCGGCCAAAAACACGCCGAGAATCGCGGCCGATATACCCGCGGTAAGCAAAAATACCCGCGGGTTCAGGCGCGCGCGCGTATCCGGAGCGCAGCGCCGCGCGGGCACGCGGTTGGAAAACCATGTAAGCGCAAAGCACAGCCCCGCCGCAAGCAGGATATACCAAAACAGCGCCGCCGCCGTGTCCGTCGCGGAAACAAACAGTGCGCTGGAGCCCAGGTACGCTGCATACGCCAGATACAGCGCCAGGCAAACCGCGCAGACACGGAAAACCACACGCTGCGGCCTGCTCCGCCAGAGCGGGGCAGGCGCGAGGAGGCTGCGTAGGGTTTGTTTCATGCGTTTCACGGCGCTCCTTTTCGCAGGTGGAAAAGTAACGGGCGCACCCTGCGGGCGGCGCCCGGCCAACGCGCGGATTATTGCACGAACTCGTGATAAATGGCGCGAATGGAGGCCTCAAAATCGGAGGCGTCCACGCCAACCAGAATGCTAAGCTCGCTGGAGCCCTGATCGATCATACGGACGTTGACGTGCTCACGGCTCAGCGCCGTAAACAGGCGCGCCGCCGTGCCGGGGTTGTGCACCATGCCGCGCCCGACCGTGGCAATCAACCCCAGATCGTCGTGGATAGTCAGCGTGTCCGGCGCAGTCAGCTCCATAATGCGGGAAATCACATGTTCCCTCACGGGGGCGAGCTGCGAGGTTTCCAGCACAACGCACAGCGTATCGATGCCCGTGGGCAGGTGCTCGAAGGATAGTCCAGCTTCCTCCACGGCCTGCAGCACGCGCTTGCCGAACCCTTTTTCGGAATTCATCATCGCTTTTTCAATGGAGATGATGGAAAAACCCACACGGCCCGCGATTCCCGAGATTACGTGGTTGCCGTCGCGGCTTTCTGCCTGGTGGGTAATCAGCGTGCCGCAGTGCTCGGGGTGGTTGGTATTGCGGATGTTGGTGGGGATACCCGCGCGGTGTACGGGGAAAACGCTGTCCTCGTGCAGCACGGTCGCGCCCATGTAGCTAAGCTCCCTTAACTCACGGTAGGTAATGTTCTGGATGGGCAGCGCATCTTTGACGATGCGGGGATCCGCCATTAAAAAGCCTGAAACGTCCGTCCAGTTTTCGTACAGTTCCGCACCGGCGGCGCGCGCCACAATGGCGCCGGTAACGTCGCTGCCGCCGCGGGTGAAGGTGTGGATGCGCCCATCGGGCAGGGATCCGTAAAAACCGGGCACAACGGCGTTGGGCGCGCCTTCCAGCCTGCGGCTGAGGGCGGTGTTGGTGCGCTCGCTGTCAAACGTGCCCTGGGCGGTAAAGAAAATATAGTCCTTGGGGTCAATCAGCGTAAAGCCCAGGTAATCGCTGAGCAGCAGACCGTTTAAATACTCACCACGGCTGGCGCAGTAGTCTTCGTCCGCGCCGTTTTCCACATCCAGCCGGATGCGGTTAAGCTGCTCTTCCAGGTCGGTTTTCAGGGCGAGTTCCCGTGCGATGCTTAAATACCGCTCCGCTACACGCTGAAAGGTCGCCTGCCAATCGCCCCCGTCCCTATGCTGACGGTGCATGGCGTAGAGCAGGTCGGTCACCTTGTCGTCCTTGTCAAAGCGCCGTCCGGGCGCGCTGGGCACAATAAAAATGCGCCTCGCGTCCATCGCTAGGATATTGCGCACCTTGCGAAACTGCCCCGCGTCGCACAGCGAGCTTCCGCCGAACTTCGCAACGATATTCCCCATCCGCTCGTTCCCTCCCAACCGCGCCGGCTCCGAACCCTTCGGCGCAGCGTATCGCAAGGCACAAGTTCCGCTGTAACCCCGCGAGAATATATTGTATCTGATGAAAGCGTGGAAAGCAATCCCCACCGGTCGGCTCAAGGCTGATCGATTGTACTGCGGCTGTTTTGTTTTTCACGCCATTCGTCGGCCAGCACGCTCATCATCACCAAATCGGCGTATTGCCCGTCCACCATAAAGGCTTTGCGCTTCACGCCTTCCGGCTGGAAGCCGGCCTTTTGGTAGCAGCGCCGGGCGCGCGCGTTTTCCGCGGCCACTTCCAGCTCCACACGGTTAAGGCCCAGGATGGTAAACGCGTATTCCAATATCAGCGAAATCGCTTCCGCGCCCACGCCATGCCCCCGGTCTTTCTCGCTGCCGATTACCATGCCCATTTCGGCGCTGCGCAGCCGCCAGTTGATGCTGAACAGGTCGATCTGCCCGATGTAAGCTTCGCTGTCCAACTCCGCGATGATAAAATAGGCGCCGTTGGTGCCCGCGCTCATCGCGTGGCTTAAAAAATCGCTCGTGTCGGTAAGGCTCTGCGGCATCCAGAAACGAGAGGATAGATAACGGATGGCCTTCCGATCGTTCACCCACGCGCGGATGGCGGGCAGATCCTCCTGCCGGTAATCGCGCAGCATAATCTGTTTTCCGTACAGATAGGGCAAGTTTATTCCCCTCCTATTTCGCCAACGGCAAGCCGTAGCTGTCACGGAAAGCGCCCGTGGCAATCATAATCAGATCAATCAGCCAGCCCAGCCCGCACCAGCCGCCCGTAAACAGAAACAAAATACCCGTTCCCACCTTGCCCACATAAAAGCGGTGTATCCCAAGCCCGCCGACAAACAGGCACAGCAGCAGCGCTGCCAGCCAGCTTTTTTCCGATACGCGGCGATCCACATACATGGTTCTTACCACCGGCTGCTCCACGTACACCACCTGCGGCGCGGGCTGCGGGGCTGGCTGCGGCGGGACGGGCGCAGCCTCGTCGTCGGTCAGGAAAGCGGTGCCTCCGCAGTTGGGGCATTTTTGGTTCTTGTTGAAGATGTGCGTTTTGCAATAGGCGCAATAAGCCATATCCAACCCTCCGTTCTTTATCGGCCGCTCAAGGGAAGCCTGCGGATCACTCTTCCGGCCAGGTCAGCGGGTATTCTTCCACAGGATTATCGATGTTGCTCCCGTTCTTTTTCAGCACGCTCAGAACACTGTCGATATTCTCCTGTTTGGTATAGGGTGTGGGGATCAGGTCGTTGGTTTTGGCGTTGCTGGAGATTCGCGCGGGGATGATGCGGAACGCGTCGCTCACGCAGGTGCCGTCCTTCACTTTGAGCTTGACCTGGAATACGAAGGTGCTCATGTCGTCCGGCTTGGAATTGCCCGCGAAGCAGAAATTGCCCAGCGAATAGCAGATATACTTGCCCTTGTACAGCTCAATGGGGTTCATGCGGTGGCTATGGTGCCCGATAATCAGGTCCGCGCCCGCGTCCACGGCGATCTTGGCCATTTTTTGCTGGTTATCGTTGGGGTAATAATCCTTCTCCGCGCCCCAATGAAAGCTCACTACCACCACTTCGCAGCCCTGCGCCTTAAGCGCCTGGATGTCCTGCGGCACTTTGGTAAACAGCCGCTCGTACTGGTCGAAAGTCTGGTAGGCCAGCATGCCCATCTTAACGCCCTTTAAGGTGAACACCAGCGGCTCGGCTTCACAGTAGTAACTCACACCGGCGTTAATCAGGCTCTGTTTGGTTTCCGCCAGCCCCTCCGCGCCCATGTCCAGCACGTGGTTGTTTTCCAGCGACACGCATTCCACGCCGTTGGCGGGCAGTACCTTAGCGCAGGCGGGATCGGCGCGGAATAAAAAATCGTTGCCCGATTTATCGGGGTTGGGGCCGGCGGTGGTCAGCGTGCCTTCAAAATTGAGCACCGTCCAGTCGTCGTCCTCCAGAATGTCCTTGAAGTTCTGAAACAGGAAGTTCAAATCGCCGTTGTGCTTGGCCACTTCCTTGTCAAACAGGGACTGCGCCGAAGATTGCAGGTTTTCCCCGATGGTGAAATCTCCCCCGAAGGTGAGTTTGAGCTCGATGGAGCCATCGGCCTCGTACACAGGCGCAGAGCGGTCCACGGCGGGTTGGCTTTGCGTATCGGAAACGGTTGCGTCCGGCGCGGGAGTGGCATCCGCCGCAGGGGTAGCATCCGGCGCAAGGGTGGCCGTTTCCCCTGTTGTCACAGGCTGACCGTCCACGTCGAGTATGGAGATGGACACATCCTGATCGTCCTGGGTCGCCAGCGCGGCCGCGGGAAGCAATAGGCAGAAAAGAAGAATCCAGGCGAGGGTCTTACGAAGCATGGGTTACCTCCTAACGGTTCGGGAACCACGAAGGCGACGCGCCCGCCGGCGGGGGCGACCATCGCCCCCGCCGACCCGGCGTTTACAAGCTGTTGACAAAATCGGCAATACGCGACAGCGCGATATCCAGTTTGTCCACAGCCGTGGCATAACAGCAACGGATATGTCCTTCCCCGCACTCGCCGAACGCAGTGCCCGGCACGCAGGCCACTTCCTTTTCGTGCAGCAGCCGCTCGCAGAACTCCTCGCTGCCCATGCCGGTTTTTTGAATGTTTGGGAACACATAAAACGCGCCCAGCGGCTCGAAGCAGGAAAGCCCCATATCGCAGAACGCACCGTACATCAGCCTCCGGCGGTGGTCGTAGCTCTGGCGCATGGTTTGCACGTCGGAATAATCGTCCTCGCGGCCCTGGCGAAGCGCCTCCTCGGCGGCCACCTGCCCCTGGGTGGAAGCGCACATGATGGTGTACTGGTGGATTTTCACCATCACGTCCATTAATTCCGCGGGCGCGCATGCGTAGCCCACACGCCAGCCGGTCATGGCGAAAGCCTTACTGAAACCATTAAGGTAGATGGTGCGCTCCCGCATATCCGGCAGACCGGCGATGCTTACGTGCCCTTCGGGGCCGTAGGAAAGCTCGCTGTAAATCTCGTCGGATATCACGATCAGGTCGTGGCGCACAATCACGTCGCGTAGTTTTTGTACGGCTTCCCGGTCCAGCACCGCGCCGGTGGGGTTGTTGGGATAGGGCAGAATCAGCGCCTTGGTGCGCGGGGTAATCGCGCTTTCCAGCTCCTCGGCTGTCAGCGCGAAGTTGCGCTCGGCGCTGGTGGGAATGGGCACGGGTATACCGCCTGCGAACACCACCGACGGGCAGTAACTTACATAGCTGGGCTCCGGCACCAGCACCTCGTCCCCGGGGGTCAGCAGCGCGCGCATGGCCAAATCGATGCCCTCGCTGGCCCCGATGGTCACAAGCACCTCATTTTCAGGGTTATAACTGAGGTGATATCGTTTTTGCAGGTACCGCGCGATCTCCCTGCGCAGCGAAATACGCCCCCAGTTGCTTGTATACTGCGTTTCGCCGTCCAGGATGCTGTTAATAGCCGCGTTTCGGATATGGTAGGGGGTTACGAAATCCGGCTCGCCCACGCCCAACGATATCGCGCCCGGCATGGTCTGCACAATGTCGAAGAACTTCCGGATGCCGCTTTTAGGCACGGCGGCAATCGCGGGGTTCCAGTAGCGGCTGTAATCCATCAGGGATTCACCGCCATTCGCTTGTCCTGAATGTCCCCCTCGAAGATCACGCCGTCGCTCTTGTAGCGTTTCAGCACAAAGTGGGTGGCCGTGCCGGTTACGCTCTCCAGCACGCTCAGTTTGGTGCTCACAAAATAGCCCAGCTCCTTGAGCGAGTGGGCTTCCACCAGCAAAAGCAGATCGTACGCGCCGCTCATGAGGTATACGGTCTTAACCTCGTCGAAGCGGTATATCCGTTTGGCGATCGCGTCGAATCCCTCGTCCCGCTGAGGGGTCACGCGAACCTCGATCATGGCCTCCACGCGGTCTTTGTCAGTCTTGTCCCAGTTGATCACGGGCGAATAGCGCAGGATGATGCCGCGCTTCTCCAGATCGTCGATCATCGCGCCTACGGCTTCGGGTTTCTGCCCCAGCATCACGGCGATTTTCTCAAGCGGCAGGCGGCAATCCTGCTGCAACAGCTGTAAAAGTTCGATCTGCAGGTTTTGCATAATTACGCTCCTTTTTACGCCGCAAAGGCGGCGGTTTCTTACGGTTTAAAACAGTCCCACGATGTTGCCCTGCTCATCCACGTCGATGGTGAGCGCGGCGGGGGTTTTGGGCAGGCCGGGCATGGCGATGATGCCGCCCG
>JADGQP010000073.1 GCA_017881705.1 Christensenellaceae bacterium | reverse complement strand
TGCGTCCGCCGTATTCTTCTTTCCATTTCCACGCGCGGCGCAGGAATTTATCGCGGCCCACCTGTTCCTTGGTCAGGCCTTCCTTTTTCATCTGCTCCACGATTTTTACTTCCGTGGCGATGGAGGCATGGTCGGTGCCCGGCAGCCACAGCGTGGGATCGCCTTTCATACGGTGGTAGCGGATAGGCGCATCCTGAAGAAGGCAGTCCATCGCGTGACCCATATGCAGCTGGCCGGTGATGTTGGGCGGCGGCATCACGATGGTGAACGGCTTTTTCCCGGGGATCCGATGCGCGCGGAACGCGCCGGATTCCTCCCACATCTTGTATAGTTTCCCCTCGATCTCCTGTGGGTTATATACTTTATCCATTTCAAATTTCGGTTTGGATTCGCTCATCTTTTTACCCTCCGCTCTCAAATGGGGATGATGTCCACAAGCATCAGCGTGCCCAGTATGGCCAGCACAAGCCCCGCGACCCTCAGGAACAGAGCCGCCCGTTCAGCCTTGCTTTTCCATAGCCAGGCGGCGATTTTTGGCGCGCCATACCCAATCACCACACCAAGACCCAACAGTACAAGCCCCGGCACGCTTAAACGCGATACAACCCCCTGCCAATAATCTGACACAGCCCGCGCCTCCATTCTATAAAAAAGCAAAAAGCCGCCTCGTCCGAAGGACGGAGCAGCTCCGTGGTGCCACCTTGCTTCGCGGGGGCTTTACAGCCACCGCCTACTGGCGCTGTAACGGGCGCAACCGGCGCGACTAACGCCAAAGGCCGCGCCTTTGGTGCTTCATTGCACGCCTTTACGGGCGACTTTCCGCGCTTGCTAACCCTGAACAGCCTTTCAGCCAACGAGCTGTTCTCTCTGGCGGGGCGTACGCGTACTCCTCCCGATCTTCAGGCAAAACGTTTCCGGAGCCGCCTTGCCCATTCGGTCAAAGCGGAACCCCGAACAGAGAACGCTACTTACGCGTTCTCCTTCTTTTTCTTCTTGTCTTTATCATCGGTCATGTCGATGACCATCTTGCCGTCGTAATAGCCGCAATGTTTGCACACGCGGTGGGAGAGCTTCTTCTGGTGGCACTGCGGGCATTCCACGATGCCGGGCAGGGTGAGCTTCCAGTTGGCACGACGGCTGCGGCCGCGGGCACGGGATACCTTCTCTTTTGGAAGAGCCATGGTCTACACCTCCTCATCCTCTTTAAGCAAGCGCTGCAATGCCTCAAAAGGACGCTGTGTCCGCGGTTCCTCTTCTTCGCACGAGCTCTTGGGGGTTTCTTTCCTGAGCGCCTGGTAGGCTTTGCTGCCCGCACAATTCCGTTTGCACAGGAACCGCATGGGAAGGTTGAGCATAATCAGCGTCAGCGTCAGTTGGTTTAAGGGCACTTGTTTGCCCTCGTAACGGAACGCCTCGTCCTCCAGTTCGTTAACGTCCTTACGGAATTCTTCATCGAACGACACGGCCAGGGGTACGGTTGCGGGTTCCATACACAGGGCGCACATCGCGTGCGCCGTGGTGGTCAGCTTGCCTGTGAGCCTTACGGCTCCGTCTACAGCGCTATACGCGCCCTGAAGCAGCGCCGGTTCAAAGGTTACCGTTTCACCAATTACGTCCTGAGGCGGCACCGTTTCAACGGCCGAGAACGGAAACTCCGTACCCGGTGCGAGCAAAGCCCGCGAAACATCCAGCTCCATAGCGCCCTCCTCCGATGTGACAGCGTTTATTATAAGCCTAGATCCTATGCTTGTCAAATGGAATTTTCAGGCGCATTTACCGTTAATCCACGATCGGGCGGCCTTCCACAATGGCCAGCGTATCGCGCGCGATCACCAATTCCTCGTTGGTGGGAATCACGCAAACCTTCACTTTGCTGTCCTCCGAGGAGATCACGGCCTCGTCGCGCGTCTGGTTCTTTTCGGGGTCGAGTTTGGCGCCCAGATAATCAAAATCCCTCATGACCATGGAGCGCAGGTTGATGTTGTTTTCGCCGATGCCCGCCGTGAATACGATGGCGTCCACACCGTTCATTTCGGCCGCATACGCGCCGATGTACTTGCGGATGCCCCACACCAGCATATCGCGGGCGACAATGGCGTTTTCATCGCCGCGGGAAGCGGCGGCGTCAATGTCGCGCATGTCGCTGGAGATGCCGCTGACGCCCAGCAGTCCGCTTTTTTTATTCAGCAGGGAAAGCACGTCATCCACGCTCATCTTCTCGTTGTTGGCAATGTACTGCACCACCGCGGGATCCAGGTTGCCGGAACGGGTGCCCATCAGTACGCCTTCCAGCGGCGTAATGCCCATGCTGGTGTCCAGACATTTTCCGTTGAGCACCGCGGCCAGGCTGGAACCGTTACCCAGGTGGCAGGTGATGATGCGGCTATGCGCCCTGTCCAACCCTAAAAACTCGCAAACGCGCTTGCTTACGTAGCGGTGGCTGGTGCCGTGAAAACCGTAGCGGCGGATATGCAGCTTGCGGTAGTATTCCATCGGCACACCGTAGAGGTAGGACTTTTTAGGCATGGTCTGGTGGAAAGCGGTATCGAACACCGCGACGTTAGGGGTGCCAGGCATCACCTTTTCGCAAGCTTCGATGCCCATGAGGTTGGCGGGGTTATGCAGCGGCCCCAGGGGAATATTATCCCGAATGGCGTCCTTCACATCTTCGTTGATCTTCACGCTGGCGGTAAAACGTTCGCCGCCGTGCAGCACACGGTGGCCTACCGCGCCGATTTCGTCCATGCTTTTCACCGCGCCCTTTTCGGGGTCGGTCAGCGCTTTGAGCATCCAGTGGATGCCATCGGTATGCGTTTTCATGGGTGCAGCCGCGTCAAATACTTTATCGGCCACTCTTTGGCTGATATGGCTGCCCTCGATGCCGATGCGCTCCACCAGCCCCTTAGCCAGCAGTTTCTCACCGGTCATGTCGATCAGTTGGTATTTCAGAGAGGAAGAACCCGCGTTGAGAATCAGTATCTTCATTGGTCAAACTCCTTATGCCTGCGCTTTTACCGCGGTAATGGCCACAACGCTTACGATGTCGTCCACCGAGCAGCCGCGGCTTAAATCGTTCACTGGCTTGGCAAGGCCCTGCACAATGGGGCCAACAGCCGTGGCACCCGCGAAACGCTGCACCAGCTTGTAGCCGATGTTGCCCGATTGCAGGTCGGGGAAAATCAATACGTTGGCATGGCCGGCCACAGGGCTGCCCGGAGCCTTGAGCGCGCACACGCTTTCCACCAACGCCGCATCCGCCTGCAGCTCGCCGTCGCAAACCAGATCCGGCGCAAGCTCGTGCACCTTGGCAGTCGCCTGTTGCACCTTGGTTACGTTATCGTGCTTGGCGCTGCCCTTGGTGGAGAAGGAAAGCATGGCCACTTTAGGCTCCATGCCGGTCAGCTTTTTGCCGGTCTGCGCGCTGGCGATGGCAATGGCGGCCAGTTCGTCCGCCGTCGGGTCGGGGATCACGGCGCAGTCGCCGAAAATCAGCACGCCGTTGTCGCCGTATTGCTTGTCGGGTACTTCCATAATAAAAGCGCCGCTCACAACGCTGATGCCGGGTGCTGTTTTGATAATCTGCAGCGCGGGCCGCAGCACGTTGCCGGTGGAGTTGATCGCGCCCGCCACCATGCCGTCCGCGTCGCCGCTTTTCACCATCACAGCGCCGTAATACAGGGGATTGCCCGTTACGAGGTCTTTAGCTTCTTCGGGGGTCATGCCCTTGGCTTTGCGCAGTTCATAAAGCAAATTGGCGTACTCGTCGGCCTTGGGGCTGGTTTTAGGGTCAATCTGGTCGATGCCGGTCAGGTTGGTGCCAGTTTTTTGAGCGACCGCAGCGATTTCTGCGGGATCGCCGATCAGCGTCACCTTGGCGATACCCTGATCCGTAATGATGCGGGCAGCCTGCACCGTACGCGGCTCGGAGCCTTCGCCCAGCGCGATATGCTTAACGTTCTGTTTGGCTTTCGCTTTGATCTTATCGATAACGGACATGGCGGATTCCTCCCTAATGTGATAGAATACAGCTGATTGCATTTGTATACAACCGAGTTATTATATACCCATTTGCCTTGGAATGGAATAGAAAAACACGAAAAAGCGCAGGCGCGAACACACGAAAAACACAACGTTTCGTGCTTCGCCGCCAAGGAGGAACATGCGGCCTACCGTCGGCATCATTTGCGAATACGATCCCTTCCACAGCGGCCACGCGCGCCAGTTCGCGCTGGTTCGTCAGGCGCTGCCCGACGCGCGCATTGTATGCGTGATGAGCGGCTGCTTTACCCAGCGCGGTATGCCCGCGTTGTTTTCCCCTGCCTTTCGCGCTCAAGCCGCCCTGCGTGCGGGCGCGGACGCGGTGCTGGAATTGCCTTGCGTATTTGCGGTGCGCGAGGCTGAAAATTTCGCCCTGGGCGGGGTGAGCCTGCTTAACACTCTGGGCTTTATTACACACCTGTCCTTCGGGCTGGAAGCTGACGCGCTGCCCCGGCTGCAAGCCGCCGCCGCCCTTTTGGAAGATCCCGATATAATATTTACACTGGCGCTTCACGCGTCGCTAGCCAAGGGGATGCCCTTCGTAAAAGCGCAGGCCGATGCCACGGCAGCCGCGCTGGCCGTCCGCGGCGACGCAGGCGCCTCGCCCGATACGATAAAACGCCTTCTGTCGCAACCCAACAACATCCTTGGCGTATGCTATCTTCGGGCACTGATGCGCTTGCATAGCCCTATTGAACCTTTGCCCGTGATCCGCGAGGGCGGCTATCATGAAAAAACGTTAGATGCCGACGGTTATCCATCCGCGTCCGCCGTGCGCGGCGCTTTCCTGGCGGGCAATCTTTCCGCGGCGGAAAACGCCTGCGGCTATTCGCTTGCCGATAAGCCCTGCCACAGACCGGAAAGTTTGGACGCGGCGCTGTTGTACCGTTTGCGCGGCATGAGTTCGGCAGAGCTTCGCGCCCTGCCGGATTGCAGCGAAGGCCTGGAAGGCCGCGTGCAAAAGGCCGCGCACCTCGCGGTGAGCCGCACGGATTTGCTTTCCCGCCTGAAAACCCGCCGATACGCCTACGCACGCCTGAACCGGCTTGCAACCCACGCATTGCTTGGCGTTACCGCTGATTTGCTGAACGCCCATCCCGTGCCGGAATATACAAGACTGCTGGGCTTCCGTGAGGACAGCCGCGACATCCTGACCGGCTTCAAGCAAAGCCGAATACCCGTGATCGCCAAAGCGGCGGACGGCGACGCGCACAATCCGCTTTTCGCGCTAGATGAGCGCGCATACGACCTGTGGGCATTGGGTGCAGGGCTTCCGGCAGGTATGATGTATCGCAATAAAATGATTAAAATATAATCTTTTCCATGATATATCATGGAGAAGGCTTCGCACCTGTAGGTACGACCCAAAGGGCTTTCCGCTCGCCCTTTGGAAACCTTCGGGCGCCCGCAGGCACCCGAAGGATGCAGGGGCGAGCGGAAAGCCCCTGCCCATGCCCGCAGGCATGGCTCCCTGCCCCCGTTCAGGGGAAAAGGCAAGGGGAGGGGCCAAAGCCCCTCCCCCTAAAACGGCGTTTCACCGCCCTCCCTTTTATGGGAGTGTCGGCAGTTCCCGGATATCACTGATGCCGAAGTGCTCCAAAAACTTATCCGTCGTCGCGTAGAGTATCGGCCGTCCCAGCGCTTCCTTTCGGCCGACTTCCTTAATCAATCCCTTGTTGAGCAGCGACTGCACCGAATAATCGCACTTCACGCCGCGAACCTGCTCCACCATGCCTTTGGTGGCGGGCTGACGGTAGGCGATCACCGCCAGTGTTTCTAGCGATGCCTGCGTAAGGGATTGCCGCTGCACGGGCTGCAGCATCCGCTCCACGTACGGGGCATATTCCGCGCGGGTTTCCAGCTTGAGGTGGTCGCCGTAGCGCCGCAGGGTAAAGCCGCGCGTTTGGCTTTCGTATTCCCTTTGCAAAAATTCCACGGCGCTGATCGTTTCCATTTCACTGATGTTCAGCGCCAGCGCGATGTCCGGCACGGTAACCGCATCACCGGAAACGAACAGGATGGCCTCGATGATATGGGACGCTTCAATCGTCTCCAACGGCCTTCCTCCTTCCCTGGTGCAGCGTAATAGCGCCAAGCAGATCGTTTTGCGTGGCATACGCCTTGCCCAGGCGCAGCAATTCCAAAAGCGCGATAAACAGGGTTACGATCTCCTCACGGTTGGGCTTGCCTTCAAATAGTTCCTCAAAACGGGTCGCGCCCGCGCGCAGCCGCTTCTGAATGGTTTTCATGCAGCCTTCCACCGTGTGGCAATCCCGCCGGATATCCTGCGGCATGGTTTCCGCTTCCTCTTCCCCTTTGGGCGCACGCTCGGCCACGCGCAGCAGCGCCTGCCACAGCGCATCCAGCGTAAGCCCATCGATTTCCAGGGTCGGCGGCGGCAGGGGAATCTCCTCGGGGAGCTTGCCGAACACCCGCAGGGCGCTCTTTTCAAACTCCGCCATGGTTTCGGCGCTTTCTTTCAACTGTTTATAAGCGGTCAGGCGCGCAATCAGCGCCTGTTCAGGGTCGTCCTCCTCAGGTTTGGGCGGGCGCGGCAGAAGCGCGCGGCTCTTGATCTCCACCAGCATCGCAGCCATAGCGATAAACTCGCTGGCCTCCTCCGGGTCAAAGTCCGGCGCGGTTCGCACCGCATCGATAAACTGCTCGGTGATCTGGCTTACAAATATGTCCTTAATGTCGATCTTCGCCTTGCCAATCAGGTGCAGCAACAGATCCAACGGCCCGTCAAACTGCTTAAGGCGGAAGAATACAGCCATCAGGCGACCCCTTCCATCAGCAGAAACAGGTGCAGCACGCCGCTTTCCAACGCGCCCGTCACCGTGGTAAGCACAGTGTTCAGCGCGCCGCTGAATACCAGAAGCAGCAGCACAATCTGCGCGCCCTGGAAAAACTGGCGGCTCATGGTCAGCTTGCCCTTTAGAATTAAATCGTTGAGCACATGAAAACCATCCAGCGGAGGAATCGGCAGCAGATTAAACACCGCGATGGTCACGTTCATGGTGGAGAACATGAGCAGAAAACGCTGTACGTGCATCAGCCACGGGTTAAGCATATACTGCGAATAATCTGCTCCGGAGCCGCTGAGCAGGATGGAATACCCGATCCCTTTGGAGGAGAGGAACTCCACGGCGCCGCCGTTAGCTTGTATCACCGCGGGCTTCCATAAAAGCGGGTTCACCAGCGTGGCGAGCAGTAACGCTACGATAAACAGTGTCAGGTTGGTCACGATGCCCGCGATGGACACCAAAAAATCATCCCTTCGGTAATTACCGCGGAAGTTGCGCGGGTTTACAGGCACGGGTTTTGCCCACCCAAAGCCAAACAGCACCAGGCACAGCGTACCCACAACGTCCAGGTGCTTGCGGGGATCCAGCGTAAGCCGCCCCATCATTTTGGCCGTCGGGTCGCCGCAGCGGTAGGCAACGTATCCATGGGCAATTTCGTGCAGCATCAGCGTCAACAGTACGGCAATGGTGAAATAGAGAATGTAGATGAAAAAGCCGAGAGGGTCGGTGGTCATCCATGACCACAGGGCTTGCATACGGGAAAAAATGCCCATGTATGTGCCTCGTTTCGTTTATCAATGGGGATTACCCGCCCAAGTGTCCGCACGGGGGGGTTTAACGGTCACATCGCTTCGATGATTCCGTCCAGCAGCGCGCGGAAAGTACCTTTTACCTTATCGCCCATCGCCATGACTTCCTCATGGTTCAGCGGCTGATCCAGCACGCCCGCGGCCATGTTGGTGATGCAGCTGATGCCCAGCACCCGCATACCGCCGTGACGCGCCACGATAATCTCCGGAACGGTGCTCATGCCTACCGCATCCGCGCCCAGCGTGCGCACCATGCGAATCTCGGCAGGGGTTTCAAAGGTGGGGCCGTTGAGCCAGCAATACACACCCTGTTGCAGGGGGATGCCCAGCTTTTCCGCAGTGGAAAGCGCCAGCGCCTGCAGTTCGCGGTCCAGCGCGCGGCTCATGTCCGGAAAGCGGGGGCCGAAATCGTCCAGGTTCGGGCCGGTCAGCGGGTTTTTACCCGAGAAGTTGATCACATCGTTAATCAGCATCAGGTCGCCGGCGTTGAAGTTCAGGTTTACGCCGCCCGCCGCGTTGGTGACGATCAGGGTTTTTACACCCAGCTTCTGCATCACGCGCACAGGCAGGGTAACCTCTTTAAGGTCGTATCCCTCGTAAGCGTGAAAACGCCCCTGCATCATGCACACGCGTTTACCATGCAGCATGCCCGTGTGCCAGCGGCCTTTGTGCCCGGGTACCGTGGATTCGGGAAAATGCGGAATATCCTTGTAATCGATATGCTCGGCGTCCGTAAGCGCCTCGACATAGTCACCCAGGCCGCTGCCCAGCACCACCGCGATATCGGCTGTGCCGCATTTTTTCTCAATCGCCTTCGCGGCGGCTTCGATATCTTCCAGATAGTTCTTCTTACCCATAGGAATGCCTCCTTATTTGGTCAGTTCTGCGGCAAAAGATTGTGCCCCGAACCGGTCCGGCAGGCCGAACAGCTCGGCGATGGTCGCGGCGATATCAGCGAAAGTGCTTCGGTCGCCAAGCTCGGTCAGCCCCGTCATCTCCGGCGACCATGCCGCCACGGGGATATACTCGCGGGTATGGTCGGTGCCGTGGAAGGTCGGGTCGCAGCCGTGATCCGCATCTATCAGGATCAGGTCGCCGGGTCGGGCCAGTTTCATCGCCTTGCCCAGCTTTTCGTCAAATGCCGCCAGTGCGTCGGCATAGCCCTTTACGTCCCGGCGGTGGCCGTACACCATATCGAAATCCACCAGGTTCACGAAAACCAGGCCGGTGAAATCCCTTTTCATGGTTTTCAGCCACAATTTGATACAAGCGGGGTTGCCCGCGGTGTGCACACTTTCCATAAGACCGCGCTGGCAGAAGATATCCCCGATCTTGCCGATGCCCATGGTGAAAATACCCTTCTCGTGCAGCGCGTCTAAAAGTGTGCGGCCTACGGGGGGAAGGCTGAAATCCTCACGCCGCGGAGTGCGGATGAACTCGCCCGAATGCGAGCCGATAAACGGGCGCGCGATCACGCGGCCTACGGCATACTCCCCCTTCAGAATATCGCGCGCGATTTTACACCACTCATACAGGGTTTCCACGGGGATAATCTGCTCGTTGCAGGCAATTTGGAACACGCTGTCCGCCGAGGTGTATACGATGGGATCGCCGGTTTTCAAATGTTCCTCGCCCAGCTCGTCCAATATCACGGTGCCGCTGGCGGCGTAATTGCCCAGGGTTTTACGGCCGATCGCCTTTTCAAACGCGTCGATTACCTCCAGGGGGAAGCCGTTTGGAAAGGTGGGAAAAGGTTTCAGCAGCGTAACGCCCGTCATTTCCCAGTGGCCGGTGGTGGTGTCCTTGCCCGCGCTGCGTTCGGCGGCGCGCCCCACCGCGCCTTTCGCGTCCCCCGGACGTTCCAACGGCACGGTTGGAATAAAGCCAAAGCCGATTTTCGTTAAATTGGGCAGCTTCGGATGTTCGGCGTTGATGGTATGCTCCAGCGTGCTCGCGCCCACGTCGCCATATTGCGCCGCGTTCGGCAGCTCTCCCGCGCCTACGCTGTCCAGTACAATCAGAAACACTCGCTTCATGCAAACGCCTCCTTATTCTCCGGTTTCTATTTTACACGAAAAGGACGTACTTGAAAAGTTTATTTACATTTCTGCTCCGCGCACGTACAATGTCTCAGTACGAAGGGGGGCGCGCGGATGGAATATAC
>JADGQP010000072.1 GCA_017881705.1 Christensenellaceae bacterium | reverse complement strand
CTGGGATACCTGCGCGGAAGTGATTAAGCACACCGTAGCCGAGAAACTGGGTATCTCTTACGCTAAATTGGTACAAAAGAAATAAACACTTAAGTACAAAAAGGCCATCAGCACAGCCGGTGGCCTTGAGTTGGCCAAAGAAGCCTGCTTTCAGGAGGTATCGGAGGGCCGCAGCCCTCTGATTGCCGCTCGTATCGACCGGCTTTGCCGAGCGGGCGGGGAGTTTGCGGCTTTGCCGTAAACATTACCCGAAACTCAAAAAAGTGGCGAAGCCCACTTTCTTGACAGTCTGAAGCCACCGGCCTTGCCGGTGGCTTTTTATACGAACGCTCTTCGATTATTCATCCTTCACGGGGTCGGCGTTCTTCTCGTTTAAATACCGGTCGATAATAAAGCGGGGGCGGCGTTTGCTTTCGTTGTAGATTTTACCGATATATTCGCCGATGACTCCCAGGCTCAGCAGCTGGATGCCCCCCACCAGCCAGATGGAGGCGATTGTGCTGGTCCAACCGGTTACGGTGTGCCCGACAATGAACGCAATCAGCGTGTACAGCAGCATCAACAGAGAAACCAGAAACACCACCAGCCCAAGCATGGTGATAAACCTCAGGGGCTTCACCGAAAAGCTGGTGATGCCATCAATGGCAAAAGCCAGCATTTTTTTGAAAGGATACTTGCTTTTTCCCGCGAAGCGCTCGCTGCGGTCGTAATACACATATCCGCTTTGAAAGCCCACCAACGGCGCCAGCCCGCGAAGAAACAGGTTGACTTCCCGAAATTCCGCCAGCGCGTCCAGCGCACGGCGGCTCATCAGGCGGTAATCCGCGTGGTTGTAGGTAATATCCACGCCCAGACCCTTCATCAGCCGATAAAACGTCAGCGCCGTATGCCGCTTCATAAACGTATCGCTATCGCGTTTATTGCGCACGCCGTAGACGATGTCGCAGCCGTCTTGGTACTCCGCGATAAACCGATCCATCGCGTCCATATCGTCCTGAAGATCCGCGTCCATGGAAATGGAAAAGTCGCAATGTACGCGCGCGGTCATCAGCCCCGCGAGAAGGGCGTTCTGGTGCCCGCGGTTCCGGCTGAGCTTCAGCCCTTCAAAAAGCGGATTCTCCTTATGCAGCGCGTGAATCAGCTGCCAGGTGCCATCCTTGCTGCCATCGTCCACCAAAAGCACGCGGCTGTCTTTGTCACACAGGCCCTTTTGCGTCAATTCCTGCATTTTCAGGGTCAGTCGGCGCGCGGTTTCAGACAGTACTTCTTCCTCGTTGTAACAAGGGATTACGACCATCAGCTTGTTTCCCATCTTTATCTTCCTCTCTTGGCGAATTGCCGGTTAAAGTTCAGTTTTCAACCGCGCGCAGGGCGAACGGCTCGCCTTCGGCGGTAAAGGTATGCTCGCCAAGGGTGCAAACGGCTTGCACATGGTAGGTGCCGGCAGGCACGAGCGCGCCGCTTTTATCGCGCCCGTTCCAGTAAAAACAGCTTCCTTCCGGCACGATCTTCATGGGCCGCGTGCTTTGGTGGTAGCAAAGCCTGCGCACGATTTCACCGGCTTCGTTGAGGATGGATACGCTTAGCTGGCAGGGGCAGGCGTGCCCCACGAAAATCGCCAGCTCCTCCGAACCGCCCGCGGTAAACTGCTGCGCGTTTTCCACGGAGAGCTTCGGGTCGCCGTCGCCCGGCACCACCGCGATCACCTTGCCGGCGTGCACCGTAAGCCGCCCATCCTCGATGGAAACCACCTGTACCATCACGTAGCCGCTCTCCTGCGCGCTTTGCAGGTTAAGCGTCAGTTCGCGCAGTTTGTGTCCGGGTGAAATGGCGCCTTCTTCGTCGCCATAGGTCGTATACCGTTCCGCGTCGTCATACAGCAGCTGCGCCTCGTCGAAACGCCACCGGCCATTGCGCCGGTAAACGATCTGGTAGGCGACGCGCACGGGTCTGAGCGCCACAAACTCCAGCGACAGGCGGTTGTCCGTCTGGCTTAACGCGGAGCCGGAGAATGTAACCTCCCCGATAGGCGAACATTCGGAGGGGTCCAGCGCGCTGCGTTCCGCCGTATCGTAGGAGAACACCACAAAGTCGTCCTCCTGCGGATATACCTGCGGGGTGGAAGCGGCGTGGTTTTGCAGCAGCGCGTTATACAGCTCCGAAAGCGTGATATGCCCATCCCGGTTGCTGTCCGCAAGCGCGCCGTAACGGGGGCTCAGGCATTGGCTCAGCGTCTGGGTAAAGTAAAATGCGCCCTGCGTGTCGCCTGTCGCCGTGTTGTCGGAATCGTTCCAGTACCAGCTTTCTTCCATCGCGCCGGAACTGGTGAGCACTTTAAAATCATCGCTTTGAAAGTATAGTTTATCCGGCTGTCGGTACATCCCCTTGCCGATGAACGCGCCGCTGTAACACGCGTCCAGCAGGATCACCTTCGTTCCTGCGATGCCGCTGAAAGCGGCTTGTAATTCCTCGGGCGTTATGCTCCCCTGTGTAACGCCGTCGCTGAGCAGCAGCGCGGCTTCCACGCCCTGGTCGGGGTCGTATTCCCCATGGGTGCTGATGTACAGGTAGCTCACGTCGTCCGCGTCCGCCTCGGCAAACGTGCTGCATATAAGCGTCGTAAGGCCGGAAGCGTCGGTTACGGGCAAGTCGGGAATCATGATGGACGCAAAAGGCGTTTCGCTCTCCTGCAGCGCTTCCTGCATGGCAAACACGTTGTTGGTGGAGGACGGGTAGGTGCTGGGACGGGACACAAAATCGTCCACGCCGATGAGCAGCGCGCGGTCGGTGCGTACCCCGTCCGCCTCTGCCCGCGCGGCAGGAGAAACGGTGACACAAACCGACAGGCAGCAGAGCGTAAGCCAGAAGCTCAGCCCCCGCAGCAAACGGTTGCGCATGCGCGACCTCCCTTCCGCGTCGTTTTACGACCTTTTTATTGTACACGAAAAGGCAGATCCTTACAATAACCCGCAGGTATACGGCGCTTCAATCCTCCACCAGCCAGGTATCGGGCGAAACAAATTCCTGCTTTTGCAGTTCCGCCGTCACCGCCTGCTGCGTCGCGCGGTCGGCAATGCCGGTGATCGGCTGCCCCGACATCGTTTTTTGATATTCGGCTACGGCCGCCTTGGTATTGCTGCCGTAGGTGCCGGTTTGGTCCTTGACATCCAGATACCCGAGCGTCGTAAGCTGCTGCTGTAAAGTCAGCACCTTGTCCCCGCTGCAGCCATAGCGTATCGTGGTATCCGCCACGTCCTCACAGGTGCCGAAACCCAATACCTGGCTATTGTTAAGCGGATAGCTGCTGCGCTGTACGGTGGATGGGTTGTTGCCCTCGATCACGTGGATCATCACATTGCCTTGCGCGTCCTTTGCGCAGTATTCCACCAGAGCGACGTGTTCGGTGTCGCCAGCTTCACTGTAGCTGAAAAACACCAGGTCGCCCGAGCGTGGAATATACTCGTTTTTTCGCATCAGGTGGTCGCTGCCCTTTAGCCATTGGTATCCCCAATCGGGGCAGTTGCCGCGGCGGTACACAAACCGGCCGCGGGCAATAAACCAATCCCGTCCCGTATTCTGCCCGCTATATTTAGGATAAACCACATTAAGCAGTTGGCTGCCGTAACGCTGATCCGTCTGGTCAACACACCAGCAGATAAACTCGGCGCACCACGCGGCGTTGGGGTCACCCGACCATACGCCGTATTTGGTGTAATTGTTAGGCCCTTCGGTATAACCCAGTTCGCTGCGGGCCACCGTAAGCAGTTCCTCTACATAATCGGGGCGCGCGCCGGGATCAATCGGCGTATCGGTCGCCTGCGGCGCAGCTGTCACTGTTTCGGTTACCTGCGGCGCAGCTGTCGCTGTTTCGGTTACCTGCGGCGCAGCTGTCGCTGTTTCGGTCGCCAGCGGCGCAGCTGTCGCTGTTTCTTCGGTTGCGTAAGCCGACTGCCCGGCCGCGCCGCCAAACGCCATCCACGCCGCCAGGGCGAGCGCCGCCACCCGGTTTGGTTTCATCCGCGTCCCTCCGTATCCATGCCGACGTTATTGCCGTCCGAAGGATTCAATACCTCGCAGCAGCTCAAACTCGCGGATGTCGCGCACTGTGGTGTACATCTTGCGGGTTAAAATCGCGCCCGCCCGGTAAAACAGGCAAATAAACGGCACGTCGTTTGCAAACTGCTGCTGGATGGCCTGCTGGGCATAGGCAAAATCGTCGCGGTTATAACACTTGCGCAGGGTTTCAAACAGGCTGGTCATTTCGCTGGAAACATAGCGGCAATAGTTGCCTTGGTTGCCTTTCATCAGCAAAAAGCCCGCGTCCGGCGTAACATCCATCTGGAAAGAGGCCAACGCCATATCGAACTTGTCGGCTTCCAGCTTCGTTTTCTCTTCGTCGTACGTCACGATGTCTACAGTTACGCTGATTTTCAGCGCGCCCAGCATATCGGCAATCATGTTGGCGGTTTCGTAGCGCACGTCGTTTTCAGAGTCCTCATAAACCAGCAGGTGCAGGTAAAGGTGTTTTACCTTGTCCGTCCCTACTGCCTTGTCCAGCACACCGTCGCCGTCCAGGTCGCTCCAGCCGTCATCGGCCAGCAGCTGCTGCGCCAGTTCCAGGTTATATTTAAACTCGCCGGACTGGTCGTAATACAGCCAGCTGGTGGAGGCGATGGGCGTATCCGCATCCACGGTCATGCCCATGTACACCTTTTGGGAGATCAGGTTGGCGTCTATGGCGGCGCGAATGGCCTTGCGCACGTTCACATCATCCAGCGGGTAGGAGGTATTGTTGAGCAGCAGCGTTTCCAACTGCCGCGTGTTATAGGTGATGGCAAGGGAACTGTTGCCGCTTTTATACTGCGAAGCGGCCACCGACCGGGTAAAAGCCGTGTCCACGCGGCCGTATTCATAGGCGGTGATCAGATCCTTATTGCTGGAAAACAGCGAAACCATGATCTCCTTCACCTGCGGCTTGGTCTGCCACCAATGATCGTTCACCTTCAGCCACAGGTAATTGGCGGGTTCAAAGGCGCTGATGATATAGGGGCCTGTACCAAGGGGGTTGGGTGTGTCCACCTGCGCGGCGGGCACGATGGGAAAAGTAAGCGCATACAGGATGCCGTAGTAGGATCGGCCTGCCTTAATCACAACGGTGCGGTCGTCCCGGGCGGAAATATCGTCGACCATGTACTGCAGCGACCGGTAAAACCCCTGCGTGTTCTCGTCCTCGTTGTTGTGAGCCAGATCCAGCAGGTATTTGCAGCTGGCCACCACGTCGGCGGCGGTTAGCGGCGTACCGTCAGAAAAGGTTACGTTTTCCCTTAGCGTGAAAGTCCAGGTTTTACCGTTATCGCTTTCCGTCCAGTTTTCAGCCAGCAGGGGCTGGGGCAGACCGTTATCATCCACGGTCACCAGGCTTTCGTATACCATACCGTAAATGGAAACGATATCCCTCTCCTGCGGATTGAGCGGGCGAATCTCGGTCGTGTGGGTGGAATAAATGCCCACGATCAAGGAATCTTCCACGTTTTCGGCCAGCGCGGAAAACGCGGGCAGCGCCATCAGCAGCGAAAGAAACAGGCATAACGTTCGTTTCATGAGTGCCTCCAAATCCAACAGTTCGGAAATAGGTTTGCTCAGGCGGCGTTCGCGGCGGCCAAACCGCCCTCATAATACAGGCGCTGATAGATCGCGAAAGAGTTGAGCACCCGTATAGCGTAATTCTTGGTCGGTCCGTCGTCCATGTTTTGCAGCTCAAGCGTTCGTCCATCCGTGCTGTAACGTGAATCGTTCAGCCAGTTCTCCACGGTTGTCTGCCCCGAGTGGAACGCCGCCGCTACCAGCACCGGGTCGTTATGGAAGCGGTTTCCCAGGTATTTGATATACCAGCAGGCATATTTTACATTCGTATCCGGGTCAAACATCAGGTCGAAGGAGTATTGCGAATCGGGATCCATCTTTCCATGCACCCACTCGGCGGTGTCCGGCATCATCTGCATCAGGCCGCGCGCGCCCACAACGCTGACCGCGTTGGGGTTGAAGGAGCTTTCGTTAAATATGATGCCCGCTATGAACGCGGGGTTGATGTTGTTGGCCGTGGCTTCCTTCTCGATCAATTCCCGGTAGTCGAAGGGGTGCGTTTCCCCCAGCGCCTGAATCGCGTTTACGCGCGCGCTCAGCACGCCCGCTTTTTGGCTGATGAAGGTAATTTGCATAATCCAAAGCAACACCAGCACCGCCGCGGCCGCAAACACCGCGATGCCAAGGTAGGGAATCTGCCGTTTGGGTTTTTCATCCTCCTGAGGCTCGTCCATTTCCGTGTCCGCGTCCGTATCGGTGTCCGGCTCCCCCCGGCGGCGCCTGCGCGGCGGCTCCCGGTAGACGGTATAGGGCGAGGTTTGCTCGTCCTCATCCGTCTGCGGGTAAGGGCGGGTAGATCTGTCTTTCACGGATCCATCTTGTAAATCGGCCGTGTCTGCCGCATGGAACTCCCGCCGCGGCGGCGGGTAGGGCGAGCGTTGCGCGGCCGGAGGGGCGTAACCCTGTGTGGGCATGCGCGGCGCGGCCGGAGGAGCGTAACCCTGCGTGGGCATGCGCGGCGCGGTCGGAGGCACATAAGCGCGCGCGCGCGGCGGCACGGCTGCCTGCGCGCCATGGCTGCGATGCCCCTGCCCGCGGAGGATTCTCTCTTCCTGTTCCTGTACGCGTTGTTTTTCCACCAGCTCCGGCGGGTAACCCGCGGCAGCATAGTGTTCCGCCCGGCTGGCCTGCGCCGTGTTCGCCTGCCTGGCGGCGGCGCGCGGCGCGCGCGGTGCGCGTATGCCGCCGCCGGTAGGCGCGTCGCTTTGTTTCAGGTTATTCGCAGCGGGCGGAGGAGTCTGCGGGATTCCCTCCTGCGCAGCCTGAAGCGTCTGCGCAGTATCGGGCACGCAAACCGGGCGGCTAGCAAAAGGGTTGTCGCGCGGGCGCGGGTAAACGGCGGAAAGGCCCGCGTCCTGTTCCCCGCCGCGGTGAATGGGTTCCCCGCTGCGACGATGGTCGCCTTCCGCCACGGAATGCGAAAACGTATAATCGGCGGGCGCTCCGTCGTCGCCCTGGCTTCGGCGTTGTTTAGGAAAGGCAAACAGCATAGGTACGCTCCTCAATAGGATTGTTGCGCTTCGCGCTTGGGTCCGTCCTCAAGCACGCGCTTCCACAGGGCCAGCGCCTGTGCGCGGGTAAGCGCGTAAGGTGCGTCGGTGGAAAGCGTGTAATCGGAAAGGTTTACCGTGGTCTGCGCGGGATTTTGGCTGCGGATGCGCGCCAGCGCCTCCTCGCGGGTAAGTCCGTCCCGCCGCCGGATGCGGCGGATGCGTGTTTCTTCCGGCGCGGTAACACAGATCACCGCGTCGGCCAGATGGTCCATGCCCGTTTCAAACAGCAGCGGAATTTCTAACAGAGCCGCCGGTTCCCCCGCGTTAGCCAGCGCCTGCAGTTCCCGCACTACGCGCTGGGTAATCATGGGGTGCAGCAGCGCGTTGAGCGCGCTGCGCACCGCTGGGTCTGAAAACACACGGCCGCCCAACGCCGCGCGGTCGAGCGTGCCATCCGCGTGAAACACGCCGTCGCCGAAAGTCTGGCGGATCAACGGCAAGGCTTCGCCTCCCGGCGCGGTCAACGCGCGGCTGATTACATCCGCGTCCACAACCTTTACGCCAATGGCGCGGTAAGCCGCCGCCACGGTTGACTTGCCTGAACCGATGCCGCCGGTAAGCGCGATCACCCGCATGGCGCGCATTCCTTCTCCCTCGCCGCTAAGCGCGGCGTTATTTCATCGCCCGGCGGCAAATCGCCGCTGTGCGCAGCGTTACTTCGCCTCGTACCAGCTGTGCCCGCTGCTGACCTCCGCCACCAGCGGCACCGCAAGCGTCACAATCCGCTCCATTGCCTCGCACAGCAGGGCGCTTACCGCCTTCACTTCGTTTACGGGGCATTCCACTACCAGTTCGTCATGCACCTGCAGGATCAGCCTGGCCCGATAGCCGTCCGCGTCCAGCTCGTTTTGCACGCGCACCATCGCCAGCTTAATGATATCCGCCGCCGTACCCTGCACGGGGGTGTTCATGGCCGCGCGTTCGCCGAAACTGCGCACGCTGCGGTTGGGGCTTCGAAGCTCCCGCAGCTCGCGCCTGCGGTGGAACAGCGTTTCGGCAAAGCCCAGCTCATAACCGCGGCGCACGCATTCCTCCATAAAGGCCTTCACCAGCGGGTAACGCTGGAAGTAGGTGGCGATAAACGCATCCGCTTCCTTGCGGGTCACGCCGATGTTGCGCGCCAGGCCAAAGCCGCTGATACCGTACACAATGCCGAAATTGACCGCCTTGGCGCTGCGCCGCATGGCTGGCGTAACGCTTTCAAACGGTACGCCGTTCACTTCCGAAGCCGTACGGGTATGAATATCCTGTCCCTTTAAAAACGCGTCCTGCATGGCGGGGTCGCCGCTCAGGTGCGCCAGCACCCTTAGCTCGATCTGGCTATAGTCCGCGTCCAGCAGCACACAGCCTTCCTTGGCAACAAACGCGCGGCGAATCTCGCGTCCCTCGTCGCTGCGCACGGGTATGTTTTGCAGGTTGGGCTCCACGCTGGAAATGCGACCGGTTACGGTCGCCGTTTGGTCAAACGTGGTATGGATGCGGCCGGTCGCGTCCACCAGACGGCTCAGCCCCTCGATATAGGTGTTGGTCAGCTTGGTGAGCTTGCGGTACGTTAAAAGCGGCCCGATTGCGGGATGATCCAGCGTCTCCAGCACATCCGCGGATGTGGACCACGCGCCCGCCTTGCCCTTGCGCCCGGGGGAAGCCAGCCCCAGCCGGTTAAAAAGCACCTCGCCCAGCTGTTTGGGGCTGTTCAGGTTAAAATCCACACCGCCGGTCTGCGCGATCACCTCGGCGCGGCAACGTTCAATGCGCACGGAGAACTGCTCGCCCAGTTCGGCAAGCGCGCTTTTATCCACGCTGAAGCCTTCCCGTTCCATCACGAAAAGCACGCGTGTCAGCGGCATTTCCATATCCGTCAGCAGCGCAAGCATGCCCTTATCCGTAAGCGCCGTTTTTTGCCGGCCTGCCAGCGCGTATACGGCAACGGCATCCAGCGCGGCCTGCCGGGGTTCTTCGGAAGGAATGGCGGTTTTTTTGGCTTTAGGCGCGTCCGCATCGTCCGGCAGGGTGGGCTCGTCGTTTTCCATGCGCGATTCCAGCGTATCTTTTAGCCCGAAGCGGCCGCGCGTAGGCTCCAGCAGGTAGGCGGCGATCATCGTGTCCCATTCCACGGCGGGCATGGGCAATTTCAACGCGTTTAACTTGTGAAACAGTGCTTTCGCCCCATGCACGATCAGCGGCGTTTTAACAAATAGCGGCGAAAGCGCGGTGAGAATCTGGTCCTCATACAAGCCCGGGGTCATCATATCCACCATGAGCGGCGCAACCCAGCAGCGGCCGTCCCGCGCGCACAGACCCACGGCGCTTTCTCCCATGTGAATCGACAAGGGCTTCTCTTCCGCTGCTAACCGCTGAGCCAGCTCCGTAAGCGCCTGTTCGGTTGTGAGCGTTTCAGGGCGGAGTTCCGCAAGGTCCGGTATGATTTGCGCATCGGTGGTAGGCACGGCGGGGCTTAGCGTAACTTGCGGGACAGCGACAGGCGCGGTTGGCTTCGGCATACTTGGCTTTGGCGCAGCCATCGCTGCGGCGGCGGGGTTTGCCGTAGTTTTAGCACCGGCGGAAAACAGCGTTGCCAACTGCTTGGAAAGACGGAACATCTGGTATTTTTGCAGAGCGGGCACGGCCTCGGGCATATGGTTGAGCCCGCATTGCGTAAAATCAACCGAAAACGGCACGGTAAGGCGGATGGTTCCCAGGTCTTTGCTGAGTTCTGCCAGCTTCTCGTTGTCGCGTATACGCTCGCCCAGCTTACCCGGAATTTCCTGCGCGTGCGCCAGCACGTTTTCCAGATTCCCGTACTGCTCTATCAGTTTCACAGCGGTTTTTTCGCCAACGCCCGGCACGCCGGGAATGTTGTCGCTGCTGTCGCCCATGAGTCCCTTCATGTCGGGCACCTGCGCGGGCGTGAAACCGTACGTCGCCTTTACCGTGTCCGGCGAGAGCAGCAAGCTTTCCGATATTCCCGTTTTAGTAAGAATCACCTGCGTGTGCTCGCTTACCAGCTGCAGGCTGTCGCGGTCGCCGGTGAGCACATAGGCATGCACGCCGCGCTCGTTGGCCAGGCGCGCGACGGTGCCCAGCAAATCGTCCGCCTCGTAGCCCTCCAGCTCGCATTGCGTTATGTCCATCGCGGCCAGTATCTCCCGGATGATTGGAAACTGCGGCTTGAGCTCCTCGGGCGTGGGCTTGCGGCCGGCCTTGTACTGCGCGTACATCGCGTGGCGGAAAGTTGGCGCGTGCATATCGAACATCACGCAAAGCGCCTCCGGCCGATAATCCGCGATCGCCTTGAACAGCATGAGGAAGAAGCCCTGCACGGCATTGGTGAATACGCCGTCGGCGCTAAGCGCGGGCAAGGCGTGGAACGCGCGGTGGATCAGGCTGTGACCATCCACCAGCAGTACGGATTTGGGCTGCCCGGGCATCGGTATCCCCCCCTGCGAATGAGCTTATGGTTATAAGAAGTATAGCACATCCCGACCCGTATTACAAAAGCGGGCGGAACCTGCTTCCGGGCAGTTTAGGCAACAGGCCCCGAAAAGCGCGCGAGGTTTCGCTTTTCGGGGCCCGATCGATTCATAACCATATATACATCGTCCCAGATCGTGCGCCGTTACGCGTTATCGGCGTTTTCCTGCGCGCGCTGCTTGTTTTCGGTCACCAGTTTGTTCAATTCGTCCATAAAGCTGCTTACATCCGTAAACTGGCGGTAAACGCTGGCGAAGCGCACATAAGCCACCTCGTCGAGCCTTTTAAGCTCCTCCATCACCAGTTCTCCGATACGGCGGCTGCTGAACTCATCCTCCCCGCTGCTGTAAACGGCTTTTTCCACTTTTTCCTCGATTGCGTCGATGTCCTTCATGCTGATCGGGCGCTTCTGGCAGGCGTGGATGAGTCCCTTCTTGATCTTCTCGGCGCTGAAGGGTTCGCGGCGCATATCCTTCTTAATCACCATCACCACGGCGGTTTCAATTTTTTCGTAGGTGGTGAAGCGACGCCCACAGCGCATGCACTCCCTGCGCCTGCGGATGCTGGAACCTTCCTCCGTGGGTCGGCTGTCGATGACGCGCGAGTCCAGATAACCGCAATACGGGCATCTCATGGGAAGGCCGCCTTTCTGGCTTTACACGATTTTCACCAATTTTTAACCATTATAAATCATTTGTTTCGGGATGACAAGCCCATGGCGGGCAGAAACATTATGAAACGGCTTGCTTGGAATCTCCGTCCTGCAGGATCAGCGCTGTGGACAGGCAAATAACCAGCGGAATCTCTCTGGAATAAAATACCGTGCCCAGCGTCAGGCATACCAGCAGGAAAACGCGCTGAAGCGCCAGATGCGCAAATGCGGGGCTGCGCGTAATCCCTTTGTTGGCGCCGCGGCCGATCAGCCAGGCGCCCGCCCCGAATGCCGCCGAGCCAATCAACCCCATACCGGACAGCAGATCCAGCAGGTCACTGTGCATCCCCAACGTTTTAACGCTCCCGAACATGGAACCGAACACCGGCGACGCGACCAGTCCCTGAAGCGCAGTGGAATACGCGTCCAGCCGCGAGCCCGCATCCACGATGCCGCCTGAAAAAAGCGTATTGAGCAACCCCAGGCTATACGCGGCGTTCTCAAACCCGAAACCAGCTGCCACGCCGCCCGCCCATTGCACAAGCGGCGCGCGAAGCAGCCACAGCGCGGCCAGCACGGGCACCGTGCACGCAAGCGACGCGCCCATCGGCAGTTTACGGAAGATCGCCCGAAACAGCAGCGCAAGCAGTTCCATCCCCGTGATAGCCAGGGCGAAAAGGATGGCGTAGGTATACTGCGAAAGCCCGATCACCGCCAGCTGCAGCGCGTAAAATAATACCGCGCCTAGGCGCCGATAGCCCCGAAGGGTCAGGGCGAGATAAAAGGTCACCGGCAGCAGCAAAACGCTTGCGTAA
The DNA here is from genome assembly GCA_017881705.1 of Christensenellaceae bacterium. Lineage (GTDB taxonomy): Bacteria > Bacillota > Clostridia > Christensenellales > Aristaeellaceae > CAXXOK01. The sequence continues at coordinate 19,518 of JADGQP010000072.1, read as the reverse complement.
ATAAAATCGTACCCGCCGATGTTGCGCAGCATCAGTTCCCGCAGGTAGGCCTCCCGCCCTGACGCGCCGTAACCCAGCGAGCGCGCGTAGGCATACACCTTGCCATCGCGCAGCATCCCTTCAACCAGCCAGCCCAGGGTCGTAAGCGTAGTGATAACCATCAGCGCAACAAACAGCGGCTTCACCGCGCGGTACAGCAGCGGATCGCCGCTAAAGCGCGCGTAGGCGCACCATAACAGCGGGAACCAGAACATGCCCTGTTCCGCCAGATACCCGGGCAGGTTGCCTGCCCCGCGATCCAGAAAGTAGAACAGCGCCAGCGGCAGCAACACGGCCAGCAGCGCGCGCAGGGCCCAATCCCACCAGCGTTTATAAAAAGTGTCGCCGTTCAGCAGCGCGCCCACGCCAAAGATACATACAGCCAATGCGCCCGTTACAGCGTGCAGGCTCGCCTGCGCGGCGGGTAAAAGAAGCCAGGCCATATACAGCAGCATCGAGCCGTTTATCAGGTTCGGCGCCAGCCCGTTCGTTCCGGTTCGCCTCATGGAAACGCCCTCCTATGAAACCGTATCCGCCGACGCCTCATTATACATGCCCCGGTTAAAACAGGCAAGCGCGGAAACAGCGGCCTCATCCCCCAACGAACATTCCGTGGCCGACGGTAAGACACCCCTTCATCTAAACCCCATGAGGGCATGAAAGTTTCTATTTTACCACTTTACAAAACACCAAAACTATGCTATATTTTCATCTGTTGCGGGGCATTAGCGCAGTTGGTAGCGCACAACACTGGCAGTGTTGGGGTCAGGAGTTCGAGTCTCCTATGCTCCACCAGCATCAAGGAAGCCGCAAGCCAATGAAATCAAGGCTTGCGGCTTTTGCTATGCACTGATGGGGAAAGTGGGCACAGAATGTTTTGCAGCATTTGGACACATAAGTGGACACAGCGGTTATTTCAGGATCATTACCTCGTATGAATAAAGCAAAATATACCGCGGATCGGGATTCGAACCCGCGACCTTTTGATTCGTAGTCAATATTGGGTTTTTTCGGTTAAATACGCAATAATAGCCAGAAGTCCAATAGATAAAGGATTTATACCACATTCGTTGCGGGAAAAGTTGGACACTTGCTTTCGAAAATATGCCCTAATCTTCATAGCGTGGGGTTCAATATGGGGTTCAAATCCCACCCCACTCCATACGGGAACGTCCTGTGAACGAGTTCCATAACGACCTGCTGCGGGGCTTCATCCCAAAGCGTATCTCCATTAAAATAATTTTTCCGAACCGCCCTTCTCAAGGTCAAGCCGCCGCAAGCAGCGGTGGCTGACCGGCAGCTTGCGGCGTGCATCAACTCGGGGAATCTGGAATATCATCTGGCGGTTACTGCTTGGCGCCCGGGTTCCTGCAAATGTGCGCAAAATCCTTGACGTGACCATTGACAAGTTGGACTCTCTTACGCTCCGTTTGAAAATGCTTATATTGTTGATACAATCGTCGGTGGGTGCACTCTGAAACGGATAATCGTGTAGGAATTGACAGCAATTGGGTTCATCTTATAATTGTTGTCGCTGTAATTCTACTTATTTTGAAACTGCTTAATGTGATTTAGTTCCTTTGTTGTTTGGTGACTCTAACAATTATCCCCACGCAAAGCGTGGGGATTTTGATTTTGACCTGCCTCCCAGAACCCTCGTGCTTGAGCAGCACATGGATTCGCCTGTACCCATAACACACGCATACGTCCGCAATCTCTTTGATCCGCATTCTGAGAAAGGCCTGCTCATCTCTCCGGTGACGGCGCCGATAGATACTACGGTTCAGCCTCATGACGCGGCAGCAACGGCGTTCGCCGTATTGCCCTAGCTGAACAGCGATTGCACACCCTCTGTATAGACCCCTGCGTTCACATCACCCTGTGCGATGGTGTAAGGCTCAGCCTCGGCTTCGCGCGCTGTGCGGGGGATAGTTGCAATAACCGCTTGCCCGTGCATCTGCGGGTAGCCCGCCTTGGCCCACAGCACGCCCTCTTTCCAGCACAGCTCGCACAGCAACGCATATTCGCCCTCCGCGCATGGGCGGTAGGGGCAGTGCAAACACGCGCTGCTCTCCCGCAGGCACGGCCACGTCGTTACGCTGGCCATCCGCAAATGGCTCGCCGTCATGGGTGAGCCTCCAGCGCAGGCGGTATCCGCACAGGTCATCAAACAGGCTGCGGTTTAGTAGTGCCACGCCCTCCGCAGTCGGCGTAATGCGCACGTTTTGGTACAGGAACTTAACCTCCTGCATCTTGGGGCTCAAGGTACGGTCTGCAAATACCAACCCGTTGCCGCAGAAGTTTCGATCAGTCGGCTGGTCGCCGAAATCACCGCCGTATGCGAGCCCACGCATACCGTTTGGCAGCGTGGTCTCCAGCGCCTGGTCGATATAATCCCAGATGAAGCCCCTTTGGTATTGCGGATAACGCTCCTCCAGCGCCAGATAATCGCTCAGGCCACCGCAGCTGTTGCCCATTGCGTGGCTGTACTCGCACAGCAGAAAGGGCTTTTCCGTCTCCCGCTCCAGCCACTCAGCCACCTCGGCCACAGGCGGGTACATGCGGCTCTCGACATCGCTGGTGTCGGGATAGCGGCGGTCGCAGAAGATGCCCTCGTAATGTACGGGCCGGTTTGGGTCGCGTCGACGGAAATATTCAGCCATGGCATGGATGTTAGCGACCCCGAAACTCTCGTTGCCACAGCTCCAAAAGAGTACCGAAGCATGGTTTTTATCGCGCTCCAGCATGTTAGCGGCGCGATCTAGGCACGCAGCACGCCACTGGGGTAGGTCGGCGGGTACTGCCCACGAAGGTTCTACCTTGCCCATCTTCATCCACGAACCGTGGCTCTCCAGATTGGACTCGTCAATCAAGTACATGCCGTAACGGTCGCACAGGCGATACCACAGGCTGTGATTGGGATAGTGACTGGTGCGCACGGCGTTGATATTGTTGCGTTTCAGCGTTTGGATATCAAAGATCATCTCCGCCTTGGTAAGCACGCGGCCCGCCTTACAGCCAAACTCATGCCGGTTGACCCCACACAAGCGTAACCGCTGCCCGTTTAATTGCAGCACCCCACCTTGGATCTCGATACGGCGGAAGCACACCTGGGTTTGCGCCACCTCGACCAAACTGCCGCCTTCGTCCTGAAGCGTAAGCCGCAGGGTATAGAGGTTTGGGGTTTCGGCACTCCATAACAGCGGGTGTGCGATGTGCCGCGTGATATGCATATTTGCTTCCGCAGGTAAAGTCAGACTATCCACGGGTTTACCATCCGCGGACAGCAGCTCTGCACGTAGGGTATGGGTCTCGGCGGGCAGACGCAGGTATACGTCCGCGGTAAGTGTGCCCTTTGCCAGCGCCTCATCTGGTTGGGCGCGTACGAAGATGTCCTCCACATGGGCGGTCGGTTGGGCTTGTAACTCCACACTGCGGAAGATGCCTGAAAACCGTCAGAAGTCCTGGTCCTCGATCCACGACGCGGAGGAGTAGCGGTACACTTCCATAGCCAGTTTGTTTTCGCCCGACCGCAGTGCGGTGGTCAGGTCGAAGCGTGAGGGGTGAAACTGTCCTCTGCGTATCCAAGCAGCACGCCGTTGAGCCACACAAAGCAAGCGGTTTCCACGCCCTCCAGACAAAGCACCACGCGGTGGCGCGCCCAGCTATCCGGAACACTGAAATGTGTCACGTAGCAGCCCACGGGATTATCGCGGCGTGGGATCTCCGGCGGGCGCAGAACCTCATGCCCGTCCCATGGATATTGGGTGTTCACATATTGTGGCGTGCCATAGCCCTGCAATTGGATGTGGGCAGGCACATCAATCTCGTCCCAGCCTATACAGTCATAATCCAGCGCGGCAAAGCCTACGGGGAGCACATCCGGCGTTGGGGCATAGGCAAATTTCCAACGTCCATCAAGGCTCATTGTCAGGCTGCTTTGCCCCAGTGACGCTTCCGATTCGCTGGCAAAAACATCGTGGTCGGATACGGCGGACAAGCGGCCCATGGCAAACACCTGCGGGTCGGTCAGGCAGCGCAGGTCATAGCGGATTTCATCCATCGTGGTACCCCTCTCCAACGCGCGCCCTCGGAGGACGGGCAAACCTGCGGGGCATATCGCCGGGGCACGTATGCCCCGCCGTGTAGCGTTTATCTCTGCACCAAGCAAATTGGCTCAAGCACCCCCGCATGCCGATCTACGGTTTGATTTTGCAAAATGAGGGTCAGTTGACACTCGCCAAAAAGCGATACGGGCAGCTCCACTTCCACACGGTTTTTAACGAAGCATTCCTGCCTGCGCAGCATCTTGTGGTTCACATACACCTCCACAGTACCCTGTAAGGCACACAGCACCAGATGTCTCCCGCGGCTGGAGGGGCCGATATCCGCACGGGCGAGGTAGAGCGCATACTGCCCAGGGTGTCCTTCCAGCACAGGCTGCCAGGTGCCTGTAAAGGTAACAGGTTCCATGGCGTTCACATCGCTAAAGGTTGGCTCCGCGGTTACATCCGGCTTTTCCATGCTGGCGGCATGGCTTACCCGCCAGCCGCTGATTACGCGGATATCCGCCGTGGGTATATTGCCTGGGAAAGGCCGCTGACCCACCGGCAATGTCACGCTTGCATCGCCGAAACGCTCACCTGATACCACTACGCGCACCTGAGGCGCTGTGCCATCGGCGGCCACCAGCGCTTGCGCACGGCCGCTAAACAGGCGCACACGCGTGTCATCATCGCGGTCGTGGCAGTTTGGGTCTCCGTTGCCAACCCCCAACAGCCGGCCACCCTCCACGGTAATCGCCAGCCGCGCGTTCTCCTTAGGGCAGAACACACTATGCTCATCCTCACAGGAGATGTTAATCACGGCCAGAGAATCTGTATCCGGGTAAAGCACGTGGATAGGCGCTTCCAACCGCAGGCGTTTAGCCGTACCGGCGGTTCGCACCGCATCTTCCGCAACTGGCTGACCGCCACGGTAGCCCACAGCCTTCAATTCGCCTGGCTCAAACTTAACATGCCACTGTGTTTGGGTGGCCATATTGTTCGCCTGCCTGCCCAGCGAACGTCCATTTAAAAACAGCTCCGTCTCATCGCAGTTGGAGTAAGCCATTACACGCACTTCCGCGCCGCGCCGGTGATTCCAGTGCGGCAGCACGTGGATGGTGGGAGCCTGCGACCAAAAAGCGCGGTAGAGGTAGTAGGTGTCTTTGGCGAATCCGCAGGCATCCATTATGCCGAAATGGCTGCTTACGCTGGGCCACTCATAAGGTGTAGGCTCGCCGCGGTAGTCAAAGCCCGTCCATATAAACAGGCCCATCATAAACGGCCTGGAAACCACCGCGGTATTCGCTTGCCGTACGGATTCGCCCCAGTCCGCGCAGTCTTCGTCGTAATTGCCAAAAACCTGCGCCGCTTCGTCGGTTTCCACACAGCCGCGTGTGGCAAACGCCGATACCGTCTCGCTGGATAGCATCGGCTGGTTTGGATACAGCTCGTGGAAACGGTCGAAACTGTCCAAAAAATAATTGATACCCGTAACATCCAGCGCCGTGGCGGCTCCGTCCGGCTCAAACATGCCGCCATTAAACGCGCCCATACAGGGGCGGGAATCGTCCAGCATTCGTACTTGAGCGCGCTGCCGTTGGGCAAGGCGCTTGCCCTTGGGTGTTCCCTGCATGGGTTCTTCGTTAAAGAGCGAGTACAAAATTATACTGGGGTGGTTGCGATCGCGCCGCACCATGGCGCTAAGCAGTTCCAACGCAGCAGAGGAGGTGGAATAACTGCGGTTTTCGTCTATCACCAGCATACCCAGTTCATCGCACACGTCCAAAAGCTCTGGCGGCGGCGGGTTATGGGAGCACCGGTAAGCGTTGCATCCCATGCCTTGTAGCAACTGTACGCGGTAGTACCACAGATCGCGCGGGATCGTAGCGCCAATGCCCGCGTGATCCATATGGTTGCAAACACCCAGCAGCTTAACCGGTTTATCGTTGAGGAAGAACCCTTCCTGCGCGTCAAAGCGCATCGCGCGCAGGCCAAAGCGGGTGTTGTGTTGCTCACGCCCCGCAGCAGTAGCGAGCGTGGTGCGCAAGGTGTACAGGCAAGGTCTTTGAACATCCCACAGCATGGGATGTTCAATAGGGCACGCCGAGGCCAGCGTGGCGGTGGAAAACCCGTCCACAGCCACAGGGAGCTTGATGCGCTGTACGGTTTTCCCCTCCGGGTTGACCACATCGGCCTCCAGCGTACCGGCAAAGGCTTTAGCGCCGCCGTTTTCCAATGTCCACTCGATTTGGGTCTGCCATGCGCCGTGCTCGCACACCGGTTTTACCCATATGCCCTCGTCTGCGATGTGCAGCCATGGACGCTTTTGCAGCCATACGTGCCGGTTGATACCACAGCCCTCGTACCACCACCCCTCCCAAGAGGTTTTATCTACCCGCACAGCCACCACGTTTGGGGTAGCCCCAAAGTTCAGAATATCCGTAAGCCGCAGGTTTATGCCATTGTAGCAGCTCTCGTTATGGCGCAGCTTTGCCCCGTTCACATAGATATCGGATATACCGCTGATTCCGTCAAAGGTAAGGCTGATTTCACCATCCGCGTCCGCCACCTCCATAAGGAAGGTACGCCGGTACCAGCTGACGCCCGTGCGCTGGTAGCCGTGGCTCACCACACCGGTCATATCAAAAGGTTCGGTATGCTGCCAGTCGTGAGGCAAATCCACGCTCAGCCAGTCCGCATCGTTAAAGTTGAGCATAGCGGGGCCTTGTGCGCCGTCCCCTTTGGCATAGGCATACACAGTGTCGTGTGTGATGATGCGGGGCAATACACCATGCGGAGTTTTGGTGAACCGCCAACCCCGATCCAGGCAGAAACGTTTATAATCCATAGTGTTCTCCTTTGCATTGTAAAACTGGCGCGGTGTGAGCCACGCCAGGGATTGTGGGTAAACCCTCCACAGCAGTAAAAATGAAGAACTTTGCCTTTTACAGGGTGCATGGGAGAATCTCTGCCAAACGGTTGCTGCGCACAGCAGACGCTTCCGGCGTGAGCACTATGGATACCGTAGGTGTTAAGGAGCCCGCCTTACGGCGGCAAGATGGCTGGCCAATACCTTGTTTGCATATCGCCTGTTTACCCTTTTATCGCACCAGCGATGCCCTCCGTGAAGCTCTTTTGCAGGAGGAAAAAGATGATCACCGTGGGCAGCGTGCTCAGCAGCACTGCCAGCATCAGCATGCCGTAATCGACCACATAACCGGACATCAGGTTGGCGGTAAGCATTGGCATCGTCATCGAATCGTTGGTTTGCATAATCACCTTGGGCCACAGGTAGTTGTTCCACGCATTCATAAAGACGATGGTCAAAGCCGCGGCGTAGGTGGCGCGCATCGTGGGGAAAAACATGCGAAAGAAGATTTGCAGCTCGTTAAGCCCGTCGATGCGCGCAGCCTCAATGATGTCGTGAGGGAAGGATCGTGCACTCTGGCGGAACATCATAATCAGAAACGGCGTGGACACAGAGGGCAGCACAAAGCCGATGGCCGTGTTTAAAAGGCCCATCTTCCCCATCATCTGAAACAGAGGCACCATGGTGGCGGCCAGCGGTACCATCATCGCCATCAGCAGTAAGCTCATGAGTCTGTCCTTGTTACGGGTATGGAACACCTCAAACCCGTAGCCCGCCAGTGAGCAGATAACCATTGCCAGCAGCGTTTGCCCAATTGAATAGGTAAATGAGTTGCCCATGGCTCGCCACACCGGCTGGTTTTGTAGTAACGCAAGGTAATTATCATACAAGTGGGTGCCGGGCACCAGTGAGCCGCTGAGTACAACCTGGCTGGTATTGGTGGCGGATATAGCCATCCACAGCAACGGAAACACCGAGAACACAGCCGTTACCGTTAAAAATGTATACGTAAGGATGCTAACAAGCCTGCGCTTCACCGCTTGTCACCCACCTTCATCTGCAGCAGCGCGAGGATAGCGACCAAAATGAAGATTACATAGCTCATCGCCGCGGCATAACCGAATTTGGGCACCGTTTCAAAGGACATACGGTAGATATAATGGCTCATGGTCATGGATAGGTTGCTTGGGCCGCCGCGGGTAAGGTTGTACGACTCGTCAAACAGCTGCAATGTGCCGTTGGTGGACAGGATAGCTGTAAGAAGGATAGTAGGCTTGAGCAGCGGTACCGTAATGCGGCGGAACTGTTGAAAACGGTTGGCTCCGTCGATATACGCAGCTTCATACAGCGTGGAGTCGATACTTTGCAGACCACTGAGATAAAACACCATGTTGTATCCCGTCCAGCGCCAGATGAGAGCGATGATGATCAAAGCACGCGCGGTTTCGCCGCTGCCGTTTATCCAGTTGATATCCGTTTGGATTAAGCCAAGCTTCATCAGTGTAATGTTGACAAATCCCCCCACCGCGAACATCGCGCGGAAGATGAGCGATACGGACACCAACGACGTGGCGCAGGGTAAAAAGATTGCTGTGCGGTACAGCCCGCGTAGGCGGAGGTGTGGGTTATTCAGCAGCGCTGCCAGCGCCAGAGCCAGTACTAACATGATAGGCACCTGGATGATCAGATAGATGAAATTGTTTTTCAGCGTCTGAATAAATATGCCGTCCTTGAGCAAATAGGCATAGTTTTTTAGTCCTGCGAAGCTCATGCGTGCACCCGTGCCGGATTGGAAGGATAGAAGCAGCGCGCGCAGCATGGGGTAAAAGCACATCCAGATGATCAGCAGCGTAGCGGGAATCAAAAAAGCCCAGCCAACAAGATTCTGTTTTTGGTAGAGGGTCAGCTTACGCCCCGTGTGCGTTTTGCGGGAGGTTTCTACTCGGTTCACATCATGCTCCCCCTTTGATTTGAAGTATCGCCCTGCCCCAGATATGGGAAAGCGGGGAAGCGCCGCGTGGGCGCTTCCCCGTCGCTGCCAAGGGTTAAGGGAAGTCTACACTGCGCATTAATTAAACGCCCTGTGCAAACTCCACGGTGCTCTGGGCTTCGGCCAACGCCGCGTCTACGTCGCCGCCACCGAGGATAGTCGTCATTGCTACAGCCACGGCATTGCGGGCTTCGTAGTAATACGCGCCGGTATAGTTGCTGGGGATTTTGCCTGCGTATTCGGTGATCTTCGTAAATACCGTGTCGCCGCCAAAGAATTCCTGCGGCTGGCTGTACACGGTGCTCTTCCCTGCGGGCAGGTAGGTGGCGAGTGCGCCGCTGGAGGGCAGGATATCTTCGTAGAAGGCCACGCTGCCGCCCCAAATCTTGGACATGAAGTCATAGGCTAGCGCGGTGTTCTTGCAGTTGCTGCTCACAGCCCAGCTGGAGCCGCCGTTGTTAGAGTAGTTGGTGGCACCTTCCACGCCCGGCAGTTTGGGCATATTGGTCACAGCCCACTTACCGCTCTGATCCTTTGCAGTCTGGATGGAAGCAAGAATCCAGCAGCCGTTGATAGTGCCGGCCACAGTGCTGTTTACCAGCGTGCCGATGTAGCCATCCCAGCCGGTCACTTCCACTAGAATGCCTTTTTTAACCATGGTGGTGTAGACATCCATAGCCTTCTTAAGGGCTTCGTTGCCCGCGATGGCGGGTTTGCCTTGCGCGTCAAACAGGCTGGCGCCAGCGCTTTGGAGCATCATCATAATCATGTCCGGCTCGCCGGCGGTGCTGCTGAGCATGGGCTTTCCGGTTTTGGCCAGTACATCCTCGCCGATGGCAATGTAGCGGTCCCAGTCGATATCGGTCAAGTCGGCCACAGTGTAGCCAGCCTGCTCGAGGATGTCAGTACGCACGCACTGGATCACAGCGCCGTTATCAAAGGGTACGCCGTAGTTTTTGCCATCCACCACGGAGTAGGCGGTCTTGGCGGCACCAAACTGCGAGAAGTCTACGCCGCTGGCGGTCAGGTCGTTAAACATGTCCGGGAAGGCGAGCACGTTCTTCTGGAAGGCGTTGTCCTGGCAGAGGAAAATGTCCGGCAGGGTGCTGTAATCACCGGCCATACCAGCGGTGGTCAGCTTGGTTTGCAAGTCGTTCCAAGGAGTCTCGATTACATCCAGCTCAAAAGCGGGGTCGATTTCTTTGTAGAGTTTGGCCGCTTCCTTCATCGCGTAGATATTGAAGGCAGGATCCCAGCACCAGACAGTGAGCTTATGGCTGCCATCCTCGGCTACTGCCGAAACGGAAACCAGCGACATGGCCATGAGGAGTACCAGAATTAACGATACCAGCTTTTTCATGGAACAAACCCTCCTATTACATTTGCAAGACGGTTGATGCGCGATACAAACAGTAATGGCAAGACCCTTAACAATTCTTTCGTGCAATCGAACCGGCTTTCTTTAGGTAAATACTACCATGAAAAATGTTACAAAGATGATTTAAAAACGACCATAAATTGTGCATAAACAACTTTGATGATGTACAATATGGATGGATTTCTGCCGCCAAACACCGAAATATGGGTTATCATGCAAATATGGATATAAAAGCGGCATATTCGGCTTTTTGCTCCGGAATGCCTCTTTTTATTAAATGGATGCCTCTCTGGTTGTACCAAGTACTCAAAAGTCAGTTTATCGCCAGCCTTGAAAAGGCGCAATACGGTAGTTTCGCAGCTTCTGCTCATAGTTGCCTGGGTTCCTTTTCCACTGCAGGGGCGTATGGCCCGTTACGCGGCGGAAATTGCGGTCAAATGTAGTCATCGTGGGGTAACCGGAACGCCGGGCGATGGTATCTATGCTGTAATCACTGGTACGCAGCATGTTACAGGCCATTTCTACCCGCACGATGTTGATATACTCAAGCGGCCCGATGGACATGATAGCGCGGAACACACGCCGAAAGTGCGTTTCGCTCATATGGCAGACTTCGGCAAGAGTCTTAACCTTGAGGTCATCATTATAATGGCTTTTAACATAGTTGAGCGCGTCCAATATCACCAAATTGCTCGCTGCCTTGGGCTTGGGTAGTTTGGTCTGGTCATCCTCGGCAGCACGCGCCAACTCAATAAGCAGCGTGATTAACAGCCCCCGGGTACTTACGAGGTAGAATGGCCGTTTCTGGCGTATTTCATCAATCAGTGATAGGATCAGTTGGGCGATTTTAGGATTGTCCTGTACACGTTCCACCAGCGGGTGTTGATTGATCAGCTCCGCCAGACGGCCCGCAAAGCGTCGGTCGTTTGGGTAGGTCGCCTCCAGAAAACCGTCAACATCCACAAAAAGGTACTCGCACCGGCACAGCATACCGCCATCGCTGATTGTTGTGTGGCATACGTTATGGGGGATGATTGAAAAAGTGTCGGCCTGATATCGATTGGCTTCTTCCTCGATTACCAGCGCGCCGTGCCCCTCATAGCAGTAACCAACTTCCAAATAGTTATGAAAATGCAGCGCATCCATGCCCTGATCGCCATAGGTACGTATCCAGCTCTCACCCAGCAAGGCCAGTACGGGGATATCCGAGGGCATCTCATAATAGCGGTATTCAACCGTTTCGCGTTTTGTTTTTTTATTCATAGGTTCACCCGCCTCTATGTGATAGTGTACAGAGGAGGAAAGTGAGTTGTCAATACAGATGAATGATTATCTGGCAGAAATTGGACCATCTTTTTTAAGGTGTAAAAAGTGACCTGCCCCCCGAAAAAGGTAGTCCAAGTTGAAAGAGATAAATAGACTACCACAAGAAGTAAGGAGCAAGTTGAAAATGAAGAAGAATCGGTACATGGAGGAGCAGATTGCCTACGCTTCAGTTATCGCAATGTTTGAACGGTGCTTTTTCTCTTCTTGAACCTCATCATACGTTGTGCTATCTTTATCTTGACAAGGGTTGCTATAATCGTAGAATACCCCTCATCGGTTTAACCCTCTATCTGTGAGGTCAGCATATTCCGCTAAATGAGAAGGAGTGCACGCTAATGAAAGTAGTCATCTTATCCGGCACACCCAAGTCAGAGGGGTTATCGGCATCCTGCGTGTCGGCCGCCGTCACCGGGTTGGAGAAGGCGGGAGCGTCTGCCATGGTCATCGACCTGTGCAAAACGTCGATCGGCTGCTGCAAGGTATGCGGGGATGGGTGGGGCATCTGCAGGGACGAGAACGTTTGCGCGTATGGGGAAGACGGATTTAATGAAGTCTCAATGAAGATCGCGGAAGCGGACGCATTGGTCATCCAGAGCCCGGTCTACTGGGGCGAGACGAGCGAGGTGCTGAAATCGTTCCTCGATCGATTTCGGAGGTGTGAGGCGCTTAAGGAGAACACCGCGCTGACCGGGAGAGAGGTGCTGCTGATCGCTGCGCCGGGCGGCTCCGGAAATGGACTGTTGACCTGCCTTGGACAGATGGAGCGGGCGGTGCAGCATATGCGCGGCCACGTGTTCGACTACATTGGCGTCAACCGCTGGAATAAGGAATATAAGCTGAAAGCAATTGTAGCGGCGGCCGAGGCGCTCGCTTTACGTAGGAGCACGCGATGAGGAAAATCTATACGACGGCAGGCGCGTTTGCGGCGGAGGATTTCAAGCTTGCGTTGCCGCACGAGCATATTTTCACGGAAACCGGCGATGCGCCGGCGTGGACGTACCGCGATGCGGATGCCGGCGACGTGCTAAGGAAGAACGGCATTACAACCCTTTGCAGTGCGGTTTTCTTGTTAACATTATATGTTTTCAGGGCGGTCCAATTCTTGACACTACCCGTTGCCAATGGCGAAGCGTTGTGTTCTACCTGTCATAACGCCCGGCGTCCCGAAAAGGAAGGCATAAATGGTAATCTCCTCTTATGGTATAAGCTTTGAAACACGCTACCGACCGGAGGTGGACGCCTTTTATATCCATGGGCAATTTCGGGAAAGGGTGTAAAGCATCAAAGTCAATACACATAATAAATTATGCTTAAAAATGGCAGAAAAACGGGGGGTAAAGTGAGAGCCGGAACACTGTGTATCATGCCAAGCTGTATGCTGTTACGCCTCGATGATATCCAAAATCGCCTTCATCGATGTATTAAATTCTTCATCCGAATTGTTCTTAAAAATTAAAAAATCATCGTCCAAGGCCGGATTGTCCAAATCTTGGGGAATCCCAAAATTGACCCCCGCGATGTACTCATCCCAGTGATCCAATTTCCAACGATCTCGATCACTGTTGCGTTTAAACATTCTCTGCTTGGCGATCTCGACATCCGTTTGTACCCATATCACCGTTAGTTTGGCGTTGATCTTTTTAAGCCTTTCCCGCAGAGCACCCATATAGGCTTCATCACGAATTTCCCTTGAAAAAGGTGCGTTAATCAGTACCGTATCATCATATTCCAAGGCTTCAAAAGCCATGTCTACAATCGTCATATATTCATAATTGCGAATATTAGTTTCAAAAAAATCCGAGCTGCGATTATACTCCTGATGCGCAACCGCGAAAATCTGCTTGGACAATACTATCAATGTATCCTTATCCAAATAAACCACATGCTTCAAGTATTTAGCTAGTTGCTTGGAAACATAGGTTTTACCACAGGCGGGTGGGGAGGTCACCAATATCAATCTTTTCATGTCAAGCCTCTTTCAAGATCCAGTGGTGCGAGGAGCGTTTTGGGGAGGTGGGTGTCCCCCGAAAAACAGTCCAGTTTCAATAATAAAAATAAGGGTCATGGGTGTCCCCCGAAAATAGGTCCAATTTCAATGAGAAAAATCAAAGCCATAGGTGTCCCCCGAAAAGTGGTCCAGTTTCAATGAGAAAAATCAGAGTCAACAGTGCCCATAAGCCGCATGATTTCTGGCAAATTCGGCTGGCGGCAGGTATGTTAGTGCGCTGTGCGGACGGTACTCGTTATTGTCATTTCGCCATCTTTCCAGCTTTTCCTTCGCATCCTCCAAGGACATGAACCAGTTCGTGTTCAGGCACTCCTCCCGAAGGCTGCCGTTTTGCCAACTGGCATCCTCCGTAACCGACACACATCCCAACAGGCCGTCCGCTTTCTCGGAATGATAGAGCATCTTTTCGTACTATGAGGAATCAAATTCGTTGAACGTAGCAAAGGGCCAGTACAAAGCGTCGTCCGCATCCAGGCTGAGCTTCGGCAGACAATCGCTTTGCCGCAAAGCCATAGGATTGTTGATAGTCAGCTTCCATTCGTCCCCCTGCTTTTCGGCAACGCATAGGATGCTCTGCCTATCACCCGTAAGAACCGCGGCCGCAGTATTATCGCCGCAACGGTCGTATGCGGAGATCGATAACCCAACATGCGTGGACATGAGCAGGGTTTCGCCGTTCTTCTCCGGGACGCCGCTTTCCGCCAGCACGCCGAAAACAGCCATCATTACAAGAAACAGGGAAAGAAGAAGAAAAGTTCTTTTCATTGTTCTCACCACTGAGCAATTACGTTTATTTTATAATGAACGAGAGCGGAGTTTTCTTTCGTATAAATCCATTTCGACGGTTCGAAGGGTCGGGGACCTCTGCGAGTGGATGAAAATATATGGTTTCTTATGAGCCTTAAAAATCATCTTCGAAGATCTAACCCCAACCAGCAAAATTGTCGCTGTCGGTTCGGATAGGCTGTATATACCTGCAAATGGTGGATTATTTTAAGGTGGCAGGTATCCGCCTACCTTATTTTATGCTACAATAAAAAAAACGGAAATATAAGAGGCGCTATGTCAATGATAAAGCGGTTTATACAACCGTGGCGAACGTGGTTTGCCCAAAGGAGTTTTCGCAGTCGATTGCTTCTGTCTTTCCTGGTATTTTCCATCCTTCCGGTGTTAACGCTCACCTTCTATTCCTATGGGCGTATTGCCAATGTGGTGCAGGATAACATTGATCAGTTGATTGAGAACAATATGGCCATGATCTCTCGCAATCTTGATGTTACGCTCTCCGCCTATTCGGATATTCTTACGCAGTTATACACCTCCGACGATGTCGTATCCCTCGCCAACTACATAAACGACGGCAATGATGTTGCGCTGCACCGCAACCAACTGCTGCGCACCCTGCGCGCCGCCTGCTATTTCAGGCCATACATCCAGGGTATAACCATTCTGCTTCCAAACGGCGGAAGTGTGTTTTATGATAAGCTAACCGGCTCAGCCACGCAAAATGCATGGCTGAGCTGTTACCCAGAAAGCGGTGCAGATATCCTGTCAGTCACCAGCGCCGATAATTTATTGCATCTGTTACCCACCGCCTTTGCTGCCTATATCAACATTGAAAGCCGATACCTGTTCCATTTAGCACATCGCATTATCAATTATCGTTATATTTATAAACAATGTGGCGTGGTCATCCTGAGTATCGACTCCGATTTATTAATGGAAACCATTAATTATGATACGGCGAATGGCAGCAGTGAAAACATACTGCTGGATGGAAACGGGGTTGTGCTTGCATCGGCCCACGGCGACCAGATTGGCAAAAAGTTTCAGGATGCACAGGCGGAGAGCCTTGCTTTGGCAAAGCTTGATATGAAGGGTGATTTACATATTTACAGCTGCAGCAATGCAGAGTATGGCTGGCAAATCATACGGGTTCTTGATCAAAGCGCGATCCGTAAAAGAATACTTTCCCAGCAATCGTGGTTTTTCATTGCTTTGATGATCGGCTCCTGTGCGCTGCTGGCGGCTGTGATCGTCTTTACAGGGAGAATGACATCTTCCATACGAGGTGTCGTGCTTGCAATGGCGAAAGCCGGTTGTGGGGATATGGATACGCGCCTCTCATTACCCAATAACGCCCCCAAAGAAATCCTGTTGATTGCGAACGATTTTAACCGCATGATGGATGAAATCGGGGATATGATGGATGAGGTGCACATTGCCAACGAAAGGCAACGAAAGGCCGAGCTTACAGCGGTAGAAGCGCAGCTTAATCCGCATTTTCTGTACAATACGCTGGATACCATCAACTGGATGGCGATCGATCGTGAACAGTACGAAATCAGTAACTGTATCAGCGCCCTGGGCGGTATTCTGCGCTATGCTATTGATCGCTCCAACCTGCGGGTAAAGGTGCGAGATGAGCTGAATTGGGTGGAGAAATATGTTTACCTGCAACGTACGCGCCTGAAAAACGAGTTTACCTTTACTTCGGATGTGGCGGAAGAAACGCTAGATTGCCGGGTGCATAAGCTGTTGTTTCAACCTTATGTGGAAAACGCCATCATCCATGGTTTCGAGGGGGTTAAAGGCCCCTGCGAGCTAAAGCTTTCCATTACGAAAGAGGCTGAAACACTGCTGATTATTATCGCTGATAACGGAAAGGGCATGACCGAACAGGCGATACGCGATGCTTTTGGCACGCCGCAGGCAGAACGGGAAAGTGAACGCAGCCATATCGGCATTCGTAACGCGATGACGCGCCTGGATATGTATTACGGTGGCCGTGCCTCCGTGGAGGTATACAGCAGTCAAGGCGGCGGCACCACGGTGACGCTTCGAGTACCCATTGGCGAGGGGGAGGAGAATCCACCATGCGAATCGTAATTGTGGAAGATGAAATTCTGATTCGGGAAGGGGTCGTCCGGCTTGCCGGACGTGTCAACCCGTCGTACGTATTTGTCGGGGAAGCCGATAACGGTTCGGACGGGCTGGCGCTCATCCTTGCCCAGAAACCGGATTTAATTATTACCGATATCAAGATGCCGGACATGGATGGCCTTGAAATGCTTACACAGATGCGTGAAAACGGGTATTCCTGCAACGTGATCGTACTTACTGCATACTCCGAGTTTTCCTATGCGCAACAGGCGGTGCGGCTGGGTGTAATCGAGTATTTGCTTAAACCGATTATTTTGGAAGATTTCATTCGGGCGCTTGCTCATGCGGAGCACCTTACGATGCTGGCTGAAACAGGCAACATTCGCCATCCAGATACGCTGCACTCGCTCCGCGCGGTATACCGCACCGCATTGGACGGGGTGGAGCTGGATTGCGATGTACAGGTTTATTTACGCAGCACCTACGGTATAGATGCGGAAGGCGTTTTTTCCCTGGCGTTATTATATCCGGGTGTGGCGATTAGCGAAGCCGAACGGAATGCGGCACATGAGTTGAAACGGCGGCTATGTGAACTGAATGGCGACCGGGCAAGGCTTTTTGAGTTGGAGGAGGAGCGCGTGCTGGCGCTGATCAACGCAGCGGACTGCGACGGGTTGGAACCGTTGCTCAACGAAGTACTTGCAGACACGAGCTTTGTGGTTGGCTATACGCAGTGCCAAGGCATAAACGCCCTTCGGGAGACGGAGCGTAAGGTTGCGGAACGGCTGGATTGCGCCATAACCACAGGAAGGCGATTCCAGGACATGCGCCGTTTGCCGGAGGATAGCGACTACTCTGTGTTCGTTTACCCTCTTGCTATTGAAACGCGTGCGCGCGCGGCACTCTGGGCGCTTGATTTGGGAAAGCTGGAACGGGAATTCGCAACTTTCTTTGATGTGGCATTCTCCGCGGTGGAACCGCACCGACCGCATGATATTAAAGAATTTTACGTGCGTTTACTATGGGCATTACTCAGCGACGCGAAAGAATGCGGTTATCCAAACGCTAGAACGCTGGGCTGTAAAACGCTGCTGGAACAGGTGATGGATGCGGTAACACGGACGGAGCTGTTTACCGCACGGGATATGCTGATACAGACGCTGCACGTGCCGGTGTCCGACACACAGGCGCGGCAGGGAGAGATTGTTTCTCGCGCGAGGGCGATGATTCAGGAATTCTATATGTCGGGTATTACCCTGGAGGAAATATCCGAAAAACTGTGCATTACGCCGGAGTATCTCTCCCAACAGTTTCACAAGGAAACCGGCATTAATTACAGCACCTATATTCGTACATTGCGTGTGGATAAGGCTAAGGAGCTTTTACGTACGACTGCGCTTAAGATATATGAAATCGCAAAACGGGTAGGCTACACAGATTCGAAGTACTTTGCGCGAGTATTCAAAGCTGAAACGGGTCGAATGCCATGCGAATACCGCTCGCGTCCATAGCTGCTGTTATACAGACCGGGTGCCTAAGCGATTCGGAGACTGTTCATGTGGGCATAGGGCGTGCCTGTGCAAAGAATATCCACCAAGATTAAATATTCACACCTTTACCTTGTTAAGGTTTCTCCACCTTTTCGGGAAAGCTGACCTTTTACAGGCAGACAGGGTATTGTATGCTTTATACAAATGGAGGGCGGGTCCTTCCCAACATGAAATAGGAGGGGAAATCAAACATGAAGAAGCTCTTGGCAATCCTGATGTGCGTCGTTATCGTCTGCTGCGGCATAAACGCAGTCGCCGAAAGCAACAAGACGACCGTGAACCTTTGGTACTACTGGGAAAACCTGAACCATCAGGCGTCGCTGGATAAGATCATCCAGGGTTATAATGGTTCGCAGGACAAAGTGGAAGTCGTAGCTTCCTACATTCCGTTTGCGGATTTCAAAAAGCAGCTCTCCATCGGCGCTGCCGCCGACACGCTGCCCGATATCGTGATTTTGGACAACCCCGACCATGCCGCATACGCTTCGATGGGCATCTTCGCGGATCTGACCGATCGCCTTGCCAACTGGGACGGCTTGCAGTACTACTTCGATGGCCCGATGAACTCCTGTAAACTGGACGGCCGAATCTACGGCATCCCGTTTGGCAGCAACGACCTATGCCTGTTCTACAACGAAGATATGCTTGCTGCCGCGAACGTTGCCGTGCCTACCACCTGGGACGAACTGGTCGCAGCCGCCAAGGCGCTAACGACCGATAAGGTGTACGGTATTGCCATGTCCTGCCTGCAAAACGAAGAAGGCACCTTCAACTACCTGCCCTTCCAATGGTCTACCGGTGTGGATAGCTACCACATCAACAGCGAAGGTGGCATCAAAGCACTGACCCTTTACCAGACCCTGAGCGAAGACGGCTCTCTGCCTAAGGAAGCCATCAACTGGACGCAGGGCGATGTGATGAACCAGTTCATCTCCGGCAACCTGGCCATGATGATTAACGGAACCTGGCAAGTGCCCACCATGCGTGAACAGGTTCCCGATCTGAAGTGGAACGTTACCTACATCCCCAAGGACAAGCAATATGCCACCGGTTTGGGCGGCGAAAACTTCGCCATCATTGCCAGCGGCCATGTAGACGAAGCCTTCGACTTCCTCATGTATGCGACCGATCCTGACCGTATTGCCAGCTACATTGGCAACTTCGGTTATATTGCATCCCGCAGCGATGTTGCCTCCAAGCAGTTTGTGGGCGATGAAGTGATGCAGATGTTCATTTCGTCGATGCAGTATGCGCAGGCCCGTGGCCCGCAGGCTGAATGGCCCTCTATCTCCGATGCGATCTCGACCGCCTTCAACAAGGTGATCACCGGCATATCCACGCCGGCAGATGCCGCCGCTGAAGCTCAAGCCACCATCGATCGGATTCTGCAATAACATTCGTACGAGATCCCCGAGGGGCGGCGGAGGAT
>JADGQP010000071.1 GCA_017881705.1 Christensenellaceae bacterium | reverse complement strand
TCCGGACGGCTTTGAGGGTATGGATATCGGGCCCAAGACGCAGGTTATCTTCGCCAACGAAATTGAAAACGCCGCGACCGTCGTTTGGAACGGCCCCATGGGCGTGTTCGAGTTTGAAAACTTTGCCGAGGGCACCCGCGCTATCGCCAAGGCAATGGCCGAGTGCAAAGGGGTCACCATCATCGGCGGCGGCGACAGCGCAGCGGCCGTGGAGCAAATGGGTTTTGCCGATAAGATGACCCACGTTTCCACCGGTGGCGGCGCGAGCTTGGAGTTCCTGGAAGGTAAAACCCTCCCCGGCGTAGCCGCGCTGGACGATAAGTAAACAACGCATAACCGCATTGCGCAGACGGCGATTTTTACCGCCGTCTGCGTAACGTATGCCCCGAAATGTCCGAAAAAACAAACCGTTTCGGGCGCTCATCTTTTGAATATACCCAGTATGTAACCTGTGACCATGTGATAAGGAGATTTTTACTATGCGTAAACCGATTATCGCCGGCAACTGGAAAATGAACAAAACGCCGGAGGAAGCTGCCGAGCTGGTGAAGGCTCTGGTTCCTGCCGTGAAAGGCGCTGATTGCGACGTGGTTGTGTGCGTACCCGCCGTATGCTTCGCCGCCGTTATGGAGGCCGCGAAGGGCAGCAATATCCGCTTGGGCGCGCAGAACGTGCATTTTGCCAAAAGCGGCGCCTATACAGGCGAACTGAGCGTGGATATGCTCACAGCCTGCGGCGTGGAGTACGTGGTGATCGGCCACAGCGAACGCCGTCAGTATTTCGGCGAAACGGACGCCACCGTGAACCTTCGCGTAAAAGCGGCCGTGGCGGGCGGTTTAACGCCCATCGTATGCGTCGGTGAAAAAAAGGAAGAGCGCGAGAATGGCTATACCGACGCGATTGTGGAGTATCAAACCCGCATGGCGCTCACCGGCCTTACGGGCGAGCAGATCAGCGCACTGGTAATCGCCTACGAGCCGGTTTGGGCCATCGGCACAGGCTTGACTGCGACCGACGAACAGGCGAACGAAACCATCAGCGTTATCCGTAAGGCGATTGCGCGCCAATACGGGCAGCATGTGGCCGACGCCGTGCGCATCCAGTACGGCGGCAGCATGAACCCGGGTAATGTAAAAGGGCTGATGGCTCAGCCGGAAATCGACGGCGGGCTGATCGGCGGCGCGTCGCTGAAGGCGCCGGACTTCACCGCCGTCGTCATGTACAACAAGTGAACTGCACCCAGTTTTACGACGAGGAGTATATGGAATGGAAAAAACCATGACGGCGCTGCTGATTATGGATGGTTTCGGCCTTAACCCCAACCATGAGGGCAACGCGATCTATCAGGCGGGAACGCCGCGCCTGGACGAACTGATGAGCCTTTACCCGCACACGCAGCTTGGCGCCAGCGGGATGGACGTAGGCCTGCCGGACGGGCAGATGGGCAACAGCGAAGTGGGTCACCTGAACATCGGCGCGGGGCGCGTGGTTTATCAGGAGTTGACCCACATTACCAAGGAAATTCTCGATGGCGAGTTCTTTACGAAGCAGCCTTTATGCGACGTGATGGACATGGCACGCGAAAACGGTAAGGCAATCCACCTGATGGGGCTGCTAAGCGACGGCGGCGTGCACAGCCACAACACCCACCTGTACGCGCTGCTGGAAATGTGCAAAATTCGTGGCGTTAAAAACGTATACGTTCATTGCTTTATGGACGGGCGCGACGTGCCGCCCACCAGCGGCCTGGAATACGTAAAGGAACTGGAAGCGAAACTCAAGGAAATCGGCGTGGGCAAAATCGCCACCGTCATGGGCCGTTACTGGGCCATGGACCGCGATAACCTGTGGGATCGCGTTCAAAAAGCCTACGATGCGATGGTGCTGGGTCACGGGGAAACCGTTGCAAACGCAGAGGAAGCGATGACGCGCAGCTACGCCCTGGGCGAAAAAGGCAACGATGAGTTTGTGCTGCCCACTGTCGTTCTGGAGGGGGGCAAACCCACCAGTATGATTTCGCCCGAGGATGGCGTGATCTTCTTTAACTTCAGGCCGGATCGCGCCCGCCAGTTGACGCGCGCCTTTATCCAGCCGGATTTCATCGGGTTCAAGCGCGGAAACGGTTATTTCCACGTCAACTTTGTCAGCATGACCCAGTACGACGAAACGTTCACCGGCCTTTCGGTGGTCAATCCGCCAGACTCCCTGGCGAACACGCTGGGCGAGTACCTGTCCGGCTTGGGCAAGACACAGCTGCGCATTGCCGAAACGCAGAAGTACGCACATGTCACCTTCTTTTTCAACGGCGGCGTGGAAAAACCAAATAAAGGGGAAGATCGTATCCTCGTTCAATCCTCCAAAGTTGCGACCTTCGACATGAACCCCGAGATGAGCGCTTTTGAAGTCGCCGGCAAAGCTATTGAGGAGATCAACGCGAAAAAGTACGACGTGATGATTTTGAACTTCGCCAACTGCGACATGGTAGGTCACACCGGTATGATGGAAGCGACTGAGGAAGCTGTGAAAACGGTGGATGATTGCGTTTGGGCGGTTGTGCGCGCGATTTTGCGCAACGGCGGCCGCGCCTTTATCACCGCGGATCATGGCAACGCTGACCAGATTGTAGACCCGGTCACCGGCGAACCGTTTACCGCGCACACCACCAACCCCGTGCCGTTCATCGCCGTAGGGCCGGAGATGCCCGGTCGCAAGCTGCGTACCGGCGGGCGCTTGTGCGACATCGCCCCGACGATGCTGGAAAGCATGGGCATTCCCGTACCCAAGGAAATGACGGGTAAAAGTCTTCTTACCCAATAAGGTTTGCCGTGCTTGGCCAAGGGTGCGGTATTTAGGCGGCTCGGGGCTTGAAAAGCCCCGGGTCGCCTTTCCAGTTATGCCCATTCACAGGAAATTTTAAGAAAATGCAATAAAGACAATAAAAAATTAAAAAGCTTGATATACGCGCTTTCGGTTGAGTAGTAACGCTTTGTCGTGCATCTTATCGTCGTATAACTCACGAAGCCGAAACAAATTGGAAAAAAACGTAACAATTCTCTTGATTTTTTACGTCTTTCGCTTTACAATATTCACAAACGCGGCGTTTTATGTAACGGTTTGATGTTCGCTCGCGCTTCCGCTTGATCGGCACGAAAGGATGGGGCCTATGGCAAAGCGAATCTTGCTGGTGGACGACGAGCCTTTGATCATCAAGGGCTTGAAATATACCCTGGAGCAGGAGGGCTTTGAGACGGACTCCGCCGCCGATGGCGAGGAGGCGCTGTCAAAGTTTTTTTCTGGAAATTACGATTTTATCCTGCTGGATGTGATGCTGCCCAAGCTGGATGGCATCACCGTTTGCCAACGCATTCGCGAGCACAGCAACGTACCCATCATCATGCTGACCGCCAAAGGTGAGCATATTGATAAAATACTGGGTCTGGAATACGGCGCGGATGATTACATGACCAAGCCGTTTAATATTCTGGAAGTGAAGGCGCGAATCAAGACCATCATGCGCCGCGCCAGCGGAACGCAGCCCACCGAGGCTAAAAAGGTGATCCGCGTACACGATATGGAAATCAACTCCGTCAACCGTGCCGTTAACCTGGGCGGGAAAGACGTACGGCTGACCGCTAAGGAGTTCGACCTGCTGCAGATGTTCGTAAACAACCGCGGCAAGGTCTTTAGCCGCGAGGCAATGCTGGAAACCGTTTGGAAATACGACTATACTGGCGACGCGCGAACGGTGGATGTGCACATCCGGCGACTGAGAGAGAAAATCGAGCGCAATCCCGCACAACCGGAGTTCATCTTCACGAAGTGGGGAGTGGGCTACTATTTCACGGATAAAGATTAACAACCCGTTTACCTCCATCCGTTGGAAAATCGTACTCGCCTTCCTGCTGGTCGTCGGGGTGAGCTACTACGCGGTAGCCACATCGCTGATAGGTTTGGTGGGCGATTATTTATTCGCGGACAGGCGCGCGCAGGACCAGGCCAGCACCGAGAAGCTGGCGGTGGAAGCGGCGCCGCTGTTTGCCAATGCGCAAATGGAACAACTGCAAACGTTATTAACCACTTCCGGCGGTGAGCTGGGCGGGCGGTTGATGGTGCTGGATATAAGCGGCAAGGTGCAGGCGGACAGCTATTCGGCGCTCAACGGCTCGCGCGTGGAATTACCTGAGGTCGCGTCCATCCTGGTGGACGGAAAAACGGTGGATTATGGCGTGCATCAGTTGGGCACGCAGCAAAGCCTGAGCCTATGGTCATTCTTCACCCCGATCAACACCGACGCGCAATGGGTGGGCTATTGCTCGGCGGCGTTGACCGCGGACGGAATGACTGTGGGCTTATTGTTGTTTTCCTCCCCGATTCAGGATATGATGCAGCGTTTGACCTCCCTGCAAAGCCGAATGGCGATGTATTTCCTCATCGCGGCGGCTGCGGCGATGACCATAGCGCTAATCCTTTCGCATGTGATTACCAAACCGATGGCCACGCTCACGCGCGGCATACAGCGCATGGGCCGCGGCGATCTGTCCGTTCGCGTGCCAGTGAAGGGCAGCGGGGAAATGCGCAGGATGGCGGAGACTTTCAACGTTATGTCCGAAAAGCTGAAAATGTTGGATCAAAGCCGGAACCAGTTCGTATCCAACGCAAGCCACGAGCTGAAAACTCCGCTTGCGACAATGAAGATCCTACTGGAAAATATTATTTATCAGCCGGAAATGGACGCAGAAGTGCGTACCGATTTCCTTTCGGATATCAACAGCGAGATTAATCGCCTCAATTTGATCATCAGCGACCTGCTCACCCTGGTAAGCATGGACAGCAAGAGCACGCGCCTCAACCGGGAAACCTTCAAATTTGCCGACATCGTGACCGACGTGGCACGCCGGCTGTCGGTTGTGTCGGACAAACGCCGGCAGGACATTAAACTGCAGATCTCCGACAGCTGTGAAATGTACGCGGACTTTGCCAAACTTACACAGGTTGTGTACAATATTTTGGATAATGCCATTAAATACACGCCGGAAGGCGGACAAATCCGCGTGCGGCTGATTCGCAGCGGACGAGACGCCATCCTTAGCGTAACCGACAACGGCCCGGGCATCCCCAAAGCGGATCAACCCCACATTTTTGACCGTTTTTACCGCGTGGATAAGGCTCGCAGCCGTGAAACGGGCGGCACTGGGCTGGGATTGAGCATTGTGAACCAGCTGGTGCTGATGCACGGCGGCAGTGTTTCGGTACAAAGCGAAGAGGGCAAGGGAAGCACCTTCACAGTTGAGCTGCCCATCCACCAGGGATAGGGAGGAACGCGAATGAAACGCCGAATCGCCGCATGCCTGCTGGCAGCCGCGCTGCTGATGACGATTGGCGGCTGCGCGCCCCAGGCGGCCGACCCGCTGCTTAAAAACGAAGCCACGGCTGTGCCGGGGCTTGCGATGAACGCGCCGTCGGCGCAGGCTTCCACGGCCGACACCGAGCAAGTGACGGCGACGCTATACTTCCGTTATCTGGATGAGCCGATGCTCGCCAGCGAGACCAGAACGCTCACAGTGCCGCATGACGAAAGCGTGGAGTACGCTATCGTCCAAGCGCTTACACAAGGCCCCAGCGCGGGGCACAGCGACCTGCGCAGGCTCCTGCCGGGGGATACGCAGGTGGAAAGCGTCGTTTCCCGCGGGGATACGCTGTTTGTCACCTTCAACGCGGGATTTCTTAACGACGACGTACCTGCCGATTGGGCCAACAGGGATGATTGGGATGAGGAAGCGCCCACGCTGCGCAGGCTGATTGTTCAAAGCGTGATCGCGTCCGTTACGGAATATACGCCTTATACGGGAATTCAGTTTCTGGTGCATAAAGCCGACGAGGTGCAAACGAGCCTAAGGCTGGATAATACCTATTTTCTAACGGGGGCGACAGGGTTAAGCGAACCGCTCATAAGGGACGAAACGCTGCTGCTTACACCCGAGAACACCGCCGATATCCTGCTTACAGCGTGGCAGCGGCATAATTTTGAGCGCCTGTACCTGTACCTGACCGATGCGGATAGACCGTCTTACGCCGAGTTTACGCAAGAGCTTACGGCCGCGCCTTCGCTGAGCGGGTTCACAACGGGCGGAGGCAGCGTGGCTAACGACGGGCAGAAAGCAGTCATCACAGCTGTGTTGAAATTAACAGGCAAAAAAGACGCTTCACTCGACTATCCACTTCTGCTTATTCGGGAAAACGGCGTTTGGAAGCTGCCCTATGCGCGGCTGAAAACGATGATGGGCCTGTAATACTGATAAAGGGGGAGAAGCCTTGAAACGGTTCGTGTATCAAAGGAAAAAACGAGCGCTCGCGTGCCTTTTTTTCGCCTGTGTTTTAGGGCTGACTTCCTGCCAGCAAACGGGTGTGCCTGTGCGCCAAGAAACGGCAACGACTCTTCCGCCGGCGACTGTTTCGGAAGCCGCGCCAATCGGGGATGCGTCGCTGGAATATCAACGCGATTTTACACTATACCTGCCACGGTACGACGGCACCCACCTGACTACGCTTACGGCTTCCGTATCCTGCTCCGCAGCCAGGCTGGACGCGGAAAGCGTTATACGTGCGCTGCTCAGCAACGAGGGTAACGGTATTGCCAGCCCGCTGGGTGGCGATACGAACCTTGCGCTGTACGGCGTGAACCCCGTGGAGGTCAGCGGAAACGTCGCCACCGTCAACCTGGCCGCATCAGCTCTGCAGCTGGATCGAAAAGCCCTCTACCTTTGCGGACAGGCAATCGCCAACACGCTGAGCGAAACCGGCGATATCCGCTATGTGAATATCCTGGTCATGGATAAACAAATTGGCCTGGATCTTGGGTCCACGCTCCCCACAGGTTCGCTTACACGCAGCGTGACGGGGGATATCGGCGCGGTGTATGATCAACTGCTTTCCCAGCGCGTAAGCGCGGGCGAGGATCCGGGGAAAAAACGCCTGAGCGCCACGGTCACGCTATATTTTCCACTATGCGCCATGGACGGAGTAATGGCGGAAGCACGCAATATTTCTTTTATCAGCCAGGCTCCGGCGGATATGATCTCCCAAATTCTGGAGGAACTTTCGCAAGGGCCGGTGTCGGTGGAAGGCTCGCCGACGCTTCCGCTGCTGGCCGGTCTTTTATCGCAGTCGCCTGAAATAACCGAGCCTGCCGACGGAAGCGGGAAGATGATCACCCTGCGTTTCGATTCTTCGCTGGACGACATGCTGAAAACGAAAAACGTATCCCGCGCCAGCTGTATGGCGGCGCTTTGTTATACGCTTACCACTTTCCTGCCCAACGTAACGGGTCTTACCGTCTACATTGGCGGAGAGAAATTGGAGCATGTCATGTTGGGGGCAACCTCCGGTTTGATGTTTAGCGACGGCGTACAAAAACGTGCTAATTTTGCTGCGCTGTTGATGGATGAGGCAACCCTGTACTTTGCCAATACAAGCAGAGACGCCCTAGTAGCCGTGCACAGACCCATGCACTACTACCAACGTGCCAACCCGCGCGCGTTATTGCTGGAGCTGTTCAAAGGCCCAGGCCTTGCGGACAACCCGCCGGACACACAGGCGGTATTACCGGCGAACCTACTTTCGGACGCCGATATCGTAGGGATATCGCTTGGAGGGAATACGCTTGCGGTCAACTTTTCCTCAGCATTTTCAACAGCTGGGAAGGGAATCGATACCCAGGGGGATCGATTGTTTGCTTATGCGATGGTCAACACGCTGCTGAACAACGAACGCGCCGCGCGCGTCT
>JADGQP010000070.1 GCA_017881705.1 Christensenellaceae bacterium | reverse complement strand
GCCAGCGAGCCCAGCAGAGCAACCGCGCAGCGCTTTGTAAACCCGGCCACCAGCAGGTCGATCAGCGCAGTTAGCAACAGTACCGTCACAAACGAGGCAATCACGGGGTTAATGCCTTTTAGCAGAAGCGGTATCAGCAGTTTCCAGATGATCACGGCGCTCGCCGCCAGCGAGATCAGCGCGCCGGAACCGATGATGCCCCCAAACGCGATCAGCGCGATGGCCAGCGCAAGGAAAATCAGCAATTCCGCGTCCGCGCGGTAATGATCCACCAGCGTGATCTGCAAACCGTTTTTTCCATCCTGTACCAGCGCGTACGCCGTATCCCCGGGTTGAAACAGCTTGTCCTTATCCAGGGCGGTATTCAGGTAATTGCTACCCGTGGCGCTGTCGCCTTTGTGCGGGCCGGTAAGCACCGTTACGGTGCAGTTCTGCACGCCGGAGTATACAATGCCGATGGGCAGCAGGTCGCTGTTATCCACAGCGTCCACGCGTACCTGGGCGCGTGGGACTTTAGAATATTCGTTCAGGTACGGGGTGGGCATCAGGCACAGAAGAACACACACCACGATCATCACACCGCAAAAAATCAGGCTCTGTTTCGTCGCTTTTTTCATAAATCCTCCCAATCATGCCGGACGGGGCTGCCCTTGCGGACAGCCCCGTCGGTAAGCGGCATTCTTTTACTTGGAAAGCCCCATGACGCTCATGGTCTTTGTGAAGAGGTCCGTATCGTCGTACATACCGGAGAATTGTTGCGCGCCCACGCCCATGGCGAATACGGGAACGGGCAGGCCGGTGTGGGAGTAGGAGGTATAGCTCAGGCCGGCCTTGTTGTTTTCAATATGGCTTACGGCCATCGACAGCGGCTCGTACCCGCCATAGAGCAGCTGATCCTCGTCGGTCAGCGTGCGCTGATCCACGGGCTGCATGCTCAGCGTAAAGGCGGCCTGCAGGGCGGCGATATCGTCCTTGGTGAGGGAAAGGTTCTGGCCGGCTTCGGTGGTCAGGCCATAGTACTGTTTAATGGCCGCCAGCGCATCGTCGAAGGTGGCGTTCTTGGCGCGAAGATCGCTGATGACGTTATCGAAATCAACGAAGGACATGGTTTGGTTGGCAAGATAGCTAAAGTGTGTGTCGTACGCGGTGGCAGCGTAGCCGATGGTCAAGCCGCCGGTTTCATGGTCCGCAGTCACGAGAATGAGCGTATCCTCCGCGTGATCCTTGGCGAAATCTACGGCGACCTGCACGGCGTCGGAGAAAGCCACGGTGTCCTGGATGGTCGTAGCGGCGTCGTTGGCATGGCAGGACCAGTCAATCTTGCCGCCTTCGCACATCATGAAGAAACCTTTGTCGTTATCCAGCACTTTGATGCCTGCGCTGACGAAATCCGCCAGGGAAAGAATATCCTCGCCCGCGGCTTCACGGCGGGTACGGTCGATTTCGTAGGACACGGCGTCGTCGTCCTGAAGATCAGGGTTTACCGCCAGCACGCGGCCGGAATCGGCGTTCAGCGCGCGGATCGCGTCGATGGTGTTGACATAGTTCCAGCCGTTGGCAACGGCAACGTCGTACAGGCTCTGCTGAGGCTTGGCGCTGTCGTCGCCGGTCGCGTGGTGAAACGCGCCGCCGGCTAGATAATCCAGCGTGGTGCCGGTTAACCCCTGCACACCGATATCGTAGTAATTGTTGCGGCTTTCGGATTTGGCATAGTACCCGGCGGGAGTGGCATGGTTGATCGACACCGTGGTGATAACACCGATCTTTTTACCGGCTTCCTTGGCGTATTCGGTGATGAGCTTGAAGCTCTGAGTTTTATCCACGCTGTAATTCAACACGCCAGAGAGGGTTTTGTTGCCGGAAGCCATAGCCGTGACGGTGGAGGCGCTGTCCGGGCAGAAGGAGGTCATGTCGTACGTTGTCGCTGTGCCGGAGTACGGGAAACCGGTGAAGGACAGCGCGGCGGGTACCGGCGAGGCAGCATCCGGGTTTTCAATGGCGCCCAGGTAGTACTGCGTGGCCGTTACCTGCGGCATGCCCATGCCGTCGCCGATGAACATAAACACATACTTGGGAGTTTTCGCGGTGGCCTCCGCCATGCCGGCAGCGGGTAGTACGCACGCAAACAGCATTGTCAGCGCGCACAGAAGGGACAGGATCTTTTTCATTGCTTTCATCATCCTTTCATATTTGTACAAAAAGAGGATAGCAGTTCTTCGTAAGATCCACCGAAGGTTCGTGTAAATCGCTGGTTAATTTTCCTTAATGAATGTAAAAAAACAAGTGGGCACAAACACCCACCTGTGACCGTTGTCAAACCGCCGGGGTTAAACGCTTGCTTACCAGCGGATCGCTTAATCTTTGAATATTTGTATGGTGATTACGCCTTCTCCGGTGCTTTCGGCAAGGATGCGGATGGGGAAGGAATAATCGTTGCGGAAAATAAAGTTGAGGCTGTCGCTGCCCACAGCCGCGTCCTGGTGCATGGGCAGGTAACGCGCGCAGCCCGGGCCGTGCGGGCGGCGGTATACGATAGTGATACCGGGCAGTTTTCGCACGGTGTTATACAGGGTGGAACTGCTTTGGCAGGTTCCTCCGCCATACCCCGGCTGGCTGCCGCCGTCAATCAACACCGGCGCGGGAAAATAGCCGTTCGCTTTTTTATAGGGGCCGATCTGCGCGTTAAAATCCAGCTGTTCGTCGGGCTGCATCACACGCGTCATCAGTTCGCAGGAACGCACGATGTTTTTCACACGTCCGTCGTTAAGCTCCACGCCGTTATTGTACTTAAAAAACGAGCTGAACGCGGATATGGGCGTATCGTCGCTCATGGGTTCGTCTGTCGGGGACACCACCACCAGATCGGTCAGCAGCGTCGCGTCGATATAACCGTAGCTGCGCCAGTAAAGCACCTTGGCAAAGCCGTTGGTAAACTCCAGAATCGCCACCTTGCTGCCCTTGCCCACCACAATGGGGAAGGTTTCGCTGCTGTTGTCTGGCGTAATGTGAATCGGCGTTACGTCCGTGGTGGTGGCGACGTAGCTCATAACGGTCACCCCGTAGGGCGCCGTGTTTTCCGGGTCAATCGTGGTACAATTTTCGTCGATGCCTGTACGCTTCACAAAGCCCACTACGCCGTCGTACTCCGCAAGCACATAAGCGGGGAATACCTTATAGATGGTGATGGTTTCGCCCTTGCCAACGACTGCCAGAGACGCGCTGTTATCATCCTGTTCGGCGTGGATGGATGTACCTGTTCCCGTAGCGGTCAGCGGTTTAATTTTGGTGGTATACAGGGGCGTCAGACCCTCGATGCTGGGCAAAGCCTGATCCGCCTGGCCGACGATCTCGCTCATGCCATCGTCTTCCACGTAGTCTTCCACTACGGTGTCATCCGTTGTCGGATCGGCCGTAACATTTGCGTCTGTTGACGGAATGGATGTATCCGAAGCGTCTGTTGACGGAACGGTTGTAACCGAAGCGTCTGTTGACGAAGCGGTGGTAGCCGCAGCATCCGTTGACGAAGCGATGGTAACCGTAGCGTCCTCTGCCACTGCCGCGGGCAGCCAAAGTAAAAAACAAAGTAAAACCGATAAAGCGCGTTTGACCAAGCGCGAACACTCCTTTGCCAATGGGGTACGGATTAGTATAGCACAGTTCACACCTGCGCGCGAGCCGAAGGGGGAAAATTTACGTTTTGCGAAACGAGGTGCGCCCAAAGGTTTTTGTGAAACCCTTTGGAATCCAAGGTAAGGAAAGGGCACAGAGTTTCGCACCTGTGGGTGCGAGCAGGGGCTTTCCGCTCGCCCCTGCATCCTTCGGACACCTGCGGGTGTGTAATCTGATTGAGTCGGCGTGCGAAGGTTTCCAAAGGGCGAGCGCAAAGCCTTTGGTCGCGCCCACAGGCGCGAAGCCCTTTGGAAGCCCGGGGAGGGGAAATCTTCCCCCTCCCCAATCATGGCGTTTCATCGCCCAAATCTTGCACTAGCCAATCCCTCCCCGATTTGATATAATAAACCGATATCATTGTAGGAGGTACTTTTTATGCCATTGGTCAACACTCAGGAAATGTTCAGGAAAGCGTACGCGGGCGGTTATGCCGTCGGCGCTTTCAACGTCAACAATATGGAAATCATCCAGGGCATTACTGAAGCCGGAAAGCTGGAGAACGCCCCTCTGATTTTGCAGGTAAGCAAGGGCGCGCGCAAGTACGCAAAGCACGTTTACCTTATGAAGATGATCGAAGCCGCGCTGGAAGATACCGACCTGCCCATCGTAGTGCATCTGGATCACGGCCCCGACTTTGAAACCTGCAAAAGCTGCATCGACGGCGGCTTCACCAGCGTGATGATCGACGGCAGCCACCTTTCTTTTGATGAGAACATCGCCCAGACCAAGATGGTCGTGGAATACGCGCACAGCCAGAAAAAGTACGTTACCGTCGAAGCGGAGCTCGGCCGTCTGGCCGGTGTGGAGGACGAGGTAAAGGTGTCCTCCGAGGACAGTTCCTACACTCACCCCGACGAAGTGGAAGAGTTTGTGAAGCGTACCGGCTGTGACAGCCTTGCCATCGCCATCGGCACCAGCCACGGCGCGTTCAAGTTCAAGGGCGAACCCAAGCTGCGCTTTGATATTCTGGAGGAAGTGGGCAGGCGTATGCCCGGCTACCCCATCGTTTTACACGGCGCCAGCAGCGTGATCCCCGAGTACGTGCAGATGATTAACCAGTACGGTGGGCAAATGCCCGGCGCACAGGGCGTGCCGGAAGAAA
This sequence comes from Christensenellaceae bacterium, assembly GCA_017881705.1. GTDB lineage: Bacteria > Bacillota > Clostridia > Christensenellales > Aristaeellaceae > CAXXOK01. The sequence goes on along the minus strand of JADGQP010000070.1, from coordinate 3,273 downwards.
TGCTGCGCCAAGCCGCCAGCATGGCCGTATGCAAAATTAACATCGACAGCGACCTGCGCCTGGCTTTCACAGCCGAAGTCCGCAAACATCTTGCCGAGCATCCCGACCACTTCGACCCCCGCCAGTACATGAGCGACGCGCGCGACGGCATCCGTGAGATGGTGCGCCACAAAATCGTGAATGTGCTGGGCTGCAACGGCAAGGCTTAACCGATTCCCTATGGCGAACGAGCTATAAAAGGTCGCCCCGCGTTCAGTTCCCCCTTTAACCGCGTTTGGGGTTGGACGCGGGGCGCGCCGTTGATTGCGAGGTGAAACAAGTATGCGTAAAACGCTGCGGATTGCTGCGGTCGCCTTGTTCGCGCTCGCGGGCACGCTGGCGATTCTGCTGAACGGCACAGACGTTTCGCAGTCTTCCTGCTTCCTGTTTTTCGTACGCGATACGCTCGCGCCCCTCAAAGGGCAGGAAACAACCGCAGCGTTGTTGCTGCTGGCGCTTGCGTGGCTGCACGGGCGTTACGCGTTCGCGCCCTATGCCTGGCAGCGCGGCGAAAAAGCGAAACTGTGCGTTCTCTCGGCGGCATTCGCATTGGTATGCGCGCTGGGTGCAGTGTACGCCGTGGACGACGGTGTATTCGCGGGCTTTTTATCGCGCGAGCATCTGCTGTTGCTGGCAGGCAAAGCGTTTGGCTTTTTCACGCTCGCCTTCGTGGGCATGAAGGCGCTGCTGTTCCGCCTTCTCCGTCTGGACGCGAAAGCCGTTTTTTCAGAACCTCCGGAAAAAGCCGGTGCCCGCCGTATTTTTCTAATGGCGTGGGCGCTGCTGCTGCTCGCGTGGCTGCCCTCGCTGATCGCGCGCTGGCCCGGCGCGGTAACGGACGACGCGGCACGCGCGCTTCAGCAGTTCACCGGCCAGATCATGCCCACCGGCGACCATCCCCAGGCGTATACCTGGCTGCTGGGCTTGGTCGTCTGGCTTGGCTCGCAACTGGGCGGAGACAATTTCGGCGTGTTCCTGTATACGCTGCTGCAAATGCTGCTGCTTTCCGGCGTGATGGCGCTGAGCGTTGCGGAGCTGGCGCGCGAAGGCTTTCCGGCCGGTGCACGGCGCGCGCTGCTTGCACTTTACGCGCTGTTGTCGGCCGCCATGCTCAACGCGGCGGTCGTCGTGAAGGACGTCCCCTATTCCGCGGCGTTCTTAGCCTTTGTGATTCTTTCGGCGCGCGCCTTTTTACACCCGCAGGCGGTATGGCGCGCCATACGCTGGTGGGTGGCTTACAGCCTGGCCGCGCTGGGCGTGCTGTTACTGCGACATAACGGCGTTCTGGCCGTCGCGCCGATGACCGTCGTACTGTTGGTGCGGTTTCTTCGTGTTCTTCGGCCGAAAACACCCTTTAGAAGCGCGCTGTTGGCGGCTCCGCTGGCGGTGCTGCTGCTGTTTAACGTGCTCGTGGTGCCCCGGATTGCCTACCCGGTGGAAAGCACCGCCGACGTATTGGGCGTGTCCATCCAGCAGACAGCGAGGGTTATGAAGAACTTTCCGCAGGATCTGACCGCCGAGGAGTACGCCGCGGTGGATAAGCTGCTGGAAGCCGATAAGCTCGCCGCGGCCTATACCCCCCGCCAGTCGGACAGTACGCGCAAGATGTTTCGCTATTTTAACGGCCACACCTTCGCAGACAAGCTGGCTTTCGCGGGCTTGTCTGTACGGCTGACCGTTTCCCACCCGCTCACGTCGCTGCTCGCGTTCTGGTCGCTATCCGGCGGTTTCCTTAACCCCTTCGATACGTCCGCCAGCTATTACCAACGCATGGTGGCCGCGTCCTCCCCAAAGTATCCACAGGCGCTGGCCATCACCCATCCGGCTGCGCTTGCGCCCCTGCAGGACAAACTGCTGAGCCTGGAAAGCAGCTACCGTTCGCTGCCGGTCATCTCCCAACTACAAGCCAGCGGGCTTTACGTGTGGGCGATGTTCGCGGGCTGGTACCTGCTTAGACGCACACGGGAAAAAAAGCTCGCCTGGCTGCTGGTCGCGCCGCTTGCGACGCTGCTTTCCTGCCTGCTGTCCGCGGGTTTCGCCATCGGCAGCCGGTATGCGCTGCCTCTGGTTTATTCCGTCCCCTATCTGCTGTGTCTATTCGCCCGCCCTGTGTTGCGGGAATCAGGTGCCACCGTGAAAGAATGCGATATTCCTTGCGAAAAGAAGTGAACCCTCCCATGAAAACCACCCTCGGGCGCGTACGCCGCGCCGACCAGGATTTTCACCTGATCGACCCGGGCGACCGAATCGCCGTAGGCGTAAGCGGCGGCAAGGACAGCCTGCTGATGCTGTATGCGCTTTCAATGTACCAACGCGTCCGCAAGGGGGATTTTACCCTGCAAGCCGTTATGCTTACCGCTGGCCCAACCCCGCCGGATACAAGCAAGGTGGAGGCTTTCTGCGAAAAGCTGAACGTACCGCTTACCGTACGTTATACCGACCTTTACCAGATTATCTTTGAGATCCGGCACGACCGCAGCCCCTGCCCGCTGTGCGCGAAAATGCGCCGCGCCATGCTGTGCGACATCAGCAAGGAGTTGGGCTGCAACAAGCTGGCGCTGGGCCACCATCGGGAAGACGCGTTGGAAACGTTGATGATGAGCTTGATTTACGAAGGGCGTTTTCACACCTTCCACCCAAAAACCTACATGAGCCGGAAGGATATCACTGTGATCCGCCCCCTGGTGTATATGCCGGAACGGGATGTGATCCATATGCAGCAACGGCTCGAACTGCCTGTGCTTGTGAACGACTGCCCCGCCAACGGCTATACCAAGCGGCAGGAAATGAAGGCACTTTTACAGGAGATGAGCAAGCGTTACCCGCACCTGGAGGAGAAACTGCTATCCGCTTTAAAAAACGACGATCAGTACAGCCTCTGGGAAAAGGAGCCCGGCCCGCGCTCGCCGCGGGACGAGGATGAAGAGTAAGCCGGATACGGCCGCGGCTAACGCGCCCGTCGCACAAGGTGCGTAAAAGAAGCGCCGTCGGTTTGCAACGAACGGGACAAACCAAAAAGCGCCAACATAAAGACCCGGCCGGACGTACAGCGTCCGGCCGGGTCTTTATGTTGGCGAACAGGTTCAATCGCCTGTTATTTGCTTAAATATACGGCAGCAAGCCGCCTCCGGGCGAGAACATACACATGAGAACAAGCCCGCCCTTTTTGGGCGGCAGGCCACGCAAACGGGTTATCAGCCCGCTTGGGCCACCCGTTTTACGGCGTTACCCTTG
>JADGQP010000008.1 GCA_017881705.1 Christensenellaceae bacterium | reverse complement strand
CGTGGTGGGCGTGGTGAACATGGAGTTTATCCGCCACGGGGAAGAATATTGCTTTTTGGAAGTGAACCCGCGTTTTTCGGGCGGCGTAGGCTTCAGCGTTCTGGCCGGGTACGATTTTCCGCTGGCGGCGCTGCGCTGCCACGCGCTGCTGCCGCTGCTTCCTGCGCCCGTGTTTCGCGCCATGACGCTTGCCCAACGCTTTGAAATGCGCGTGACCCGGGAGGACGCAAAGGAAACGAACCAAGGGGGGCGCGAAGTTTGACCGACTGGCACATTTCATCGGCGGTTCGTACCAACCGGGGCCTCTTGCTGCCCCGCAACGCAGACGGGTTTTTTTTAGACGGTAAAACTTTTATAACGGACGCGATGAACCGCGGCGGACGTATGGAAAACGAGGACGCGAACGCGTTTCAGCTGTACGCAGTATTGGATGGCGTAGGCGGCGGGGAGGCGGGCCAGTGGGCCGGCCTGGAAACGGCGCGGATGCTGCAAACCCTCTGCGACGCTTACCCCTGCGGCATCAGCGAGGCGGAGCTCCGTTACGTAACCCTGCGCATGTCCGACAGGCTGCACCGCCTTGCCGGCAGCAGCGAAAAGCCCGCGGGGGTTACGATTGCCGCCTGCCTGTGGCACAAAGGCATCGTGCGTGTGCTCAACGTGGGCAACTGCCGCGTTTACCGCCTGCGCAGGGGGAAACTGACCCAGCTGAGCGAGGACCATACCGAGGTGCAGCGTATGGTGGATCTGGGGATGATTACCCCCTACCAGGCACGGGTAAGTCCGGAACGGCACCTGGTGAGCCAGTACCTGGGCATGGATGCATCGGCCAAAGAGTTTGAGCCGTTTGTGTCCGAGGCCTTGGAAGCCCGCCCCAGGGACGTCTACCTGCTTTGCAGCGACGGGCTCTGTGACATGGTGGAAGATACGGAGATCCGCAAGATTCTGCTGAAATCCAGGGACGCCGCAGAAGCCGCGGACAAACTGACGCAGCAGGCGCTGGATAACGGCGGCCGCGACAACATAACGGCGATGTGCTTTACGGCGCACGGCTACAGCCGTGTTTGGGGCGTGCGGCGCGCCTGACGAGCAATACGCATTATTATTCGTCCTTTGAAGGAGCAGCAAAAGAACGGAGGCGGCGCGCCATGGCAGATTTACCACGTTTGGTGGCAGTGGCAGGCACGAACGCTTCGGGCAAGAGCGGGCTTGGGGTGGAACTGGCGCTTCGCTACGAAGGCGAGGTGATCTCGGCGGATTCCCGACAGGTGTATCGCGGGCTTAACCTGGGCAGCGGTAAAATGACCCTCGCGGAAATGCGCGGCGTGCCCCACCACTTGTTGGACGTATGCGACCCGGGCGAATTTTTTACCATGGCGGATTTTCAGCGTTTGGCCTACACCGCCTTAGACGGCGTGCTGGCGCGCGGCAAACTGCCTTTTTTAGTGGGCGGCACGGGCCTGTATGTGGACGCGGTTACGAAAGGGTACGCGCTTTCAGCCGTTAAGCCCGACCTGGCGTACCGCGAGGAACTGGAAACGCTCGCCACCCCGGAACTGTACCGTAGGCTTACCGCCCTTTTGCCCGATACGGACATCGACCCCTCCAACCGCAACCGTGTAATGCGCGTGCTTGAAAAACTACATGACGGCGACGCGGGGCATAGCGTTGCGTGCCCGCGCTACCGTGTGTTGTCCCTTGGCGTTACCTGGCCGCGCGAGCAGCTGTGCCGCCGGATTGACGAGCGGCTGGAGCGCCGTATGAAAGACGGTCTGCCTGGCGAGGTTCGCGGGTTGCTTGACGCGGGCGTATCGCCTTTGTTTTTGCGCAGGCTGGGGCTGGAATACCGCTACGTAAGCGCCTGGCTGCTTGGGGAGATCCCAACCGAGGCGGAAATGCTGGAGACGCTGGCGCGGGAGATCAAACGCTTTGCCAAGCGGCAGATGACATGGTTCAAGCGCGACCCGAACATCCTTTGGCTGAACATGGCGGACGACCCCGCTAAACAGGCCTGCGCCGCAATCGACCGGTTTTTAGCAGACAAATAAAACGAAACGGGGCCTTGCGGATCGCAAGGCCCCGTTTTAATGATGGCCGCCGTCATGACGCGGAAAATCCATGCTGGCCAAAAACCGCTTTTCAAACGCCGGATCGCCGCCCAGCGGAAGCACTTCCACCGTACGGGCGAAGGCTTCGGCTTTGCCGCGAAGCCGCATATCCATAAGCAGCGCGGCCGCGCCCGCGAGCGCGGCGTTTCCCGCCGCGTAGGCCTTGCCTGCAAGCGCCGCGGGGATCAGCCCGATAGCCGCCGCGCTGGCCACGTTCAGGCGGCTGCCAAACCCGCCCGCCAGCGCCAGGCGCTGTACGTCCCCCGCGGATAGCCCCGCCGCCGCCAACAGCGTTTCCACACCCGCGGCAATGGCGGCTTTGGCCAGTTGTACAGCGCGCACGTCCGCCGCCGTTACGCTTACGCCATCCCGTATGGGCAATCTGGGCGCGTCCGTGCGCCCGTCGGGGTCAATGCGCCCCAGGCGCAGCAGCGCCGCTATCGCGTCTACAAGCCCCGAACCGCAGAGGCCAACCGCCTTGCCCCCGCCGACGACGCGCACCCCAAGCCCGCCGCTTTCCACCCAAACTTTATCAATCGCGCCCTGCGCGCAGCCCATGCCCTGCGAAATCTCCACGCCTTCAAAGGCGGGGCCTGCCGAGGCGGACACCGCGAAAAGGCGGTTCTGGTGGCTGAGCACCAATTCACCGTTGGTGCCGATATCCATCAGCAGGCTTGTGTCACGCGCGTCCGCAAGCCCCGTGGCCAGCGCCGCGCAGGTGATGTCCGCGCCGATGAACGCCGCACCGCAGGGCGGCAGGTAGGCAGGCACACCAAACAGCGGCTCCTCAAACCCGAACAGACAATCCGCCTTAAAAGGCGAAACCGCGAGCGTTCGCGGGTCTCGACCGGTCAGCAGGTAAAGCATCACGGTGTTGCCCGCTACGGTCAGCGCTTCCACGCCGCCCACGCCCACCGCCAGGCAGGCATTTTTCACGGCGCTGTGTACCGCGGTGCGCGCCAGCGTGGAAAGCCGCGCAAGCTCCCCAGAAAGGGCTGCGGATACGCGGCCCATCACATCCGCGGCAACAGCGGCCTGCGGGTTGGGCAGCACCGCCCGCCCAAGCGCCCGGCCCGTAGCCAGTTCGTACACCTGTGCCACGATGGTCGTGGTGCCCAGGTCCACCGCCGCGCCGTACCGGCCGGGCATCGGCTCGCCCACTTCAGGCGCAGTCGCCTCGGTTTCAATGCCCGTCCACAGACGGGGCGCGGGCAAGGTTACGGCGCAATCGCCGCGAAGCCGCGCCTGGCAGGCCAGCCGGACCCCCGCGCGTTTTTCCGCCTCGTTCGGGGGAAACACCTCGCCGCAAAGCCTTTCCACCGTGCATTTGCCGCACGTGCCGCGCCCTCCGCAGGGCTGCGCCTGCGCAAAGCCCGCCGCCGCGAGCGCCTCGGCCAGCGTCGGCGCGCCCGTAAAGGAATATTCGGTTATCGATGCGCCGCGGCGAATGGACAGTATCGGCATGAAAATCTCCTTTGGGAAGGCGCCGCCGCCATAAGTCCTAATCGAAAACAGCTTTGCCAAACAGCCGAAGCGCCTGCTCCCGCACGTTTCCGGGCAGACGGCCATCCAGCCAGGAGTGCAGCCATTCGCGCCTTTCCACACGGGGATGCGCAAGCAGATACTGGGCAATCAGCTTTGCCTTTTTTTGCCGCCCCGGCATCAGCTGGTACAGCACAAACCAATCCGCCAGGGGGCACAGCGGCACGGGCACGCCCGCGGCATCCCAAACGGCCCCGATACGGTCCGCATTAAAAGGATACGCGTATACCTCGTTGCCCGCGCGCACGGCAAACCCTTCCAGCAGGTCGAAATCCGTGTCGTCCAGGCGAAACTCCAAAAAGCCGGCGCTGGAAAAAGCAGGGCTCGGGGGCGAGGCCGGCAGTTCCGCGGCCCCGGCGGCTAGCATGGCGCTCTTCGCTTCTGCAAGCTGCCCGCCCGCGATCATCAGATCCAGATCGTTAAACGTGGGCACGATACCTTCCAGATATAAAAGCGCCGACGCGCCCACAGCCCATGTTACGCCCGCCGCGTTAAGCTCGCGCGCGGCTTTGGCAAGCGCGCCAATTTTAACTTGTTCTTCCATGTCGGTCCCCCTTTTCCCAGAAAAACAAACGATGGATTACGTTCCTCTGCCTTCAGTATAACGAAAGCGCGGGCATTCCGCAAGAGGAAGCCCGCGCATTGGGTGAGAATCGCAAATTTACAGCGATTCGCCGTTGGTTTCCATCACACGCCGATACCAAAACGCGCTGTCTTTGGGGGTGCGCTTCTGGGTTTCATAATCCACGTACACCAGGCCGAAACGCTCCTTGTAGCCGTTGGACCATTCAAAATTATCTAGGAGCGACCAGGCGAAATAGCCACAGACGGGCACACCCTCCTGGGCGGCGCGGCGAAGCGCCAGCAGATAGCGGTGCAGATAATCCACACGGTTGGGATCGTGCACCTGACCGTCCAGCGATACAACGTCGTTGGCGCTCATGCCGTTTTCGGTAATCAGTACCGGCATATG
>JADGQP010000069.1 GCA_017881705.1 Christensenellaceae bacterium | reverse complement strand
TCTATCGAACCATCGAATTTGCCAACGTGGATACTCTGAATACTCTGCGTTCGGAAAACGATGCGTTTTCACAGGCGATTCGCAAGATGCCTGACGATGCGAACATCCAGTACCGTTCCTCGTATGATGCCTTTACCAAAGACGAGATACGCGAAATTTGGGCAAGCTACACCGCTGAGGTAACGGCCAACGGCCTGATCCCCAAAGATTACTACCGCAGCCATGCTTATTCGATGGATCAGTATGGTTCCTACATCGTCCGCGGGGGCGATCAGCAGTTGTACAATATCAGTATGGCCGGCTACGTGGGTACCCAACGGTTCAGCGATTATATTACGGTTCGCTTGGATACTCCCCAGACGGCATCGCTGGTGATGCGCCTGTGCAATGCCCACGCTAAAGATGGCACTATCACCAAACTCCAGGAGGCGGTAACGCACATGCTTTCCCCGTTCGCCCTGGAAAACGACAACGTGTCCATTTCGCTCAACGCATACAACGTAAAGTTGGACGAAGGCGATCCCGCCAACCTGAGCACTGGCCTGACCCTGAATGGTACCAATGACGATAAAGATACCTACGCCACCGCGTCCGCAACCTATACCCAACAGATCGCTGTGATTCTCGCCCGCGGTACTCCTACCGATGACAGCTCCGCCACTTTCGTCCAGCTGAATTGGAGCGAATATGACAGCGGCAACCGAAAATCGTTTGACTATCCCTCGCTTTACCTGAGTTTCAGCCAGGAAGATCAAACGGCCCTCATCAAACTGCTGCAGAATTGGAACACCTACTCCGTTACGGGGGTTATGCCGGAATAAAAACCCCAATACGGCAAACAAATGCGAAGCGCCGCCCAATGGCCCCATTGGCCGATGGGCGGCGCTTCGCGTATGGTGATTGCCCTATTTTACCGCGCCGCACGCGGCAACTTTACGCATATGCACCGCCGTTACCACGCTCATGGCCAGCAGAACCGCCATCGAAGCGATGGTTACGCCGATAATCAGCGGATACTGTGAGGCGTGGCCATCCGGTGAAAGGTGTCTCACCAGGATCGCCGTATACGCCCACAGCACGGTCAGCCCATAGGCGACGCTGCGAATGCGGTACATTGTTACGCATACGATTGCTAGCCCTACCAACAGAATAGCGACCGTCCACACAATTGCCGAGATGCCAAAGCCATCCCACTGCTTGCTGACAAGCCAGGCAGAAATATTGGCAATGGTCGCTACAGTGATCCAGCCGAAGTACACTCCGAAAGGAATGCGAAGCGCCAGTTCCTCCTTGGGCGAACAATGCGGCTGGCGCAGCAGCCACCCGATACGCATCAGGCTTACCAGAATAATCGCCATAGCTCCCAAGGACAGTGTTAAGTGCTGATATTGCCACAGGAAGATCCAGCCGGCGTTTGCAAGCGAGGAAACGATGAACCAAAAGCCGATTTTCTCAAGCATCTTCTGCCGTTCGGGGTTCGCTTCCCCCTTCGCGGACAGAAGCTGGAACACCAGATACACCAGCAGCAACAGGTAAATCACGCCCCAGATGGAAAACGCGTAGCCCGCGGGAGTGAACAGCGTGTCGAAGCGCGCTGAAACCGCGGCGGTGCTTATGCCGTTAATCGGCAGCAGGGTCGCCAGCGCATTGACGGTAAGCATAATGATGAAGCTAACCAGAATCCCGATTTTAAGCGCATTCTTTCGTACCGTTACGTCCATGAATAGTCCTCCTTCTAATTCGTTGGTCGTCTGGTTAGAAGCAGCGTTCCTTGCGTGTTTTACGACAATTTTCCACAACTTTGCCCAGTTCGCACTGGTAGCACACCTCGTTGGTCAGGTTCTTGTTTTCAAAAAACTCATCCAGATTATCAAACGTCGTCTGCGCAATATTTTGTAGCGCCTCCTCGGTTAAGAACGCTTGATGAGAGGTGAGCACCACGTTCGGGCGCGATACCAGCAGCGCCAGCACATCGTCCTTCATAATGTTGCCTGAATTATCCTCGAAGAACAGCTCGGCTTCTTCCTCGTATACATCCAGCCCCGCGCCGCGGACTTTTCCGCTGTTGAGGGCGTTTAGCAGCGCCTCGGTGTCGACCAGCGCGCCGCGCGAGGTATTGATGATGAACACGCCGGTTTTCATTTTAGCAAACGCGTCCTCGTTGAGTATATGCCGGGTTTGTTCGGTCAGCGGGCAATGCAGCGAAATCACGTCGCTTTGCGAAAACAGTTCGTCGAGCGTTACGTATTCGATGCCGGCGTCTTTGGCGGGGAAAGCGTCGTACGCGATCACCCGCATCCCGAAACCTTTGCAAATATCGATAAACGCGCGCCCGATCTTGCCGGTGCCGATAACGCCGACAGTTTTCCCGTACAGATCCACGCCTGTAAGGCCGGCGATGCTGAAGTTGAAATCCCGTGTGCGATTGTAAGCGCGGTGCAGTTTGCGGTTCACGGTCAGCAACAGCCCCATGGCATGTTCCGCCACGGCGTGGGGCGAGTAGGCAGGCACGCGAACGACGTTGATTTTACCGTATGCGGCTTTAAAATCCACGTTGCTGTATCCTGCGCTTCGCATAGCGATTAAACGGATACCCATGGCGTGGAGCTTGTCGATCACTTCGGCATTCCCGTTATCGTTCACAAAAGCGCACACAGCGTCCGCTCCCTCAGCCAACCGCGCCGTAGCGGGCGTGAGTTTGCTTTCCAGGTAACGGATGTCGTAATGCGTGTTGGTATGGTCAAACCATTCCCTGTCATAGGGTTTGGCGTCGAAAAACGCGATCGTTTTCATTGGTTTTCCTTCTGCTCCGTAGAGCGTTCGCAGGTTCACGGGCAAATCCTTCGCCGGACAATCCGGCTTTTCCCTTGGGCTTACGGTGAAAATATACCCGCCGTTTTCCTTTGTGAACCGTTTACGATCAAATTGTGAGTCTATAAATCTCTATTCCATGGTTACTGATTTCGCCGGATTCCATATAATTCCTTCCATGTAAAAAACCGGCCTTTCAGGGCCGGTTTTTTACTATTCGTTATTATCGTTCACGATTACCGCTTTTTAAGGAAGGTTCCCGCACAGCTTCGATTTCCAGCAGCGTTTGGGCGATATCCTTGCGTATCAGCGACCGCATGGTTTCGGGATAGCGAAACAGGTTCAGGTTCGTCAGCGCCCGTGTGATTTCGTCGGCAAGGTCCGGCCTGGCCAGCGCTATCGCCCCCATCGCGCGGATTTCCTGCCGCGCTTCAATGGGTTTCGCCTCCGCCAGGCAGCGCAGATAAGCTTCAAAAACCTCGTCCAGTTTATAATCCGTATCCCACTTGGCGTTGGCGGCGATCAACAGCAACCCGCGCGTGCGGCGGTAAGAATGCACGCTTTGCATCAGTTCCACGTAATCGGCAAAATACGCGTATGCTTCCGCCGAATGCTGGCTGAGCGCAAGCAGATTTTTCAGGCATTCATACGCCTGTTTATCGTCCTGGTTGCGAAGCCCCGCCACCCAAACCCCGACCGTTTCCATAGCTGCGCCTCCATGTGCCCGAACTTACCGTTTCGCCTTCGCGCGTATCGCAACCAGACTTTGTACATCGCGCGCCTTGTCCGCCGCGCATACGTTGATCATAAGCCAGCGCGTGCCGTTCATGGGGGCTGCGTCCTGGTACAGTTGCTGAACCTCACTTGAAAAAGTAGGCAGCAACAGTTCCGTTTCCTGCGCATTCGCAGGCCCGATAGCGATCAGGCAATAGAAATAACCGTCATGGGGGTAGAGCGTGCACAGCGCACGCCCTGCCTTGCGATATTTCACATTCCAGCCTGGCGCCATGGAACAGGTGCTGTACTCGATCTTCGGTTCCACGCCGTATTTTTGCTCGATCTGCTCGCAAAGCTCGTTCCACACCGGATTCTCGACATAATCACTGATCTGCCGATGGTTCGGCATAGCGCCTTTTGGATAGATTTCGCTCCAGTTCACGGCGTTTCTCCCCCTTTGACACGCCGTTGGCGTGTCAGGCTTTTCTCCAGCGTTTCAGCATCGGAAAGTAAGAGGCCATAATCCCCCGCGCTTGCGATTCCGTCATGTTCGGGTCACTTTCAAGCATCGGTTTCACGCAGAAGTCCATCATTTCCTGCATTGTGCCCTGGAAGGTGAAAGCACCGTCCTGATAGCAGTATTTGCAGTAATCGGCGCTCTTGCTTCCATCCTTATTGGTTCCGTACAACTCGTCCGTATTCCCCATGGGCATACCACAGCTTTGGCAAACCTTCATTTCCATAATTCCCAACCTCCTTTTGATTTGTACAGATTGAGTATAGAACATTAAACTTGGCATTTGTGTGTCATGTTTTAAAATGATCCGCGATTTTTTGCGCATTTTCCGCTAAATGCGTTTTCCACTCCCGCGGTTCCAAAACGGTTAAGAACTCGCCGAAGGAAAGCAGGTAATCGATAAACCAGCCTTCTTCCGGCATTTCCGTTTCCACAAGCAGGGAACCGTCCGCTTGTTTTTGGATCATTTCCCCGTCAAATTCATCATACACGCGATAAGCGGCTTCCGGTGAAAAGAGCAGCTGCGCCTTATGCAGCTTCGTTTCGCCGGGCATGCCGAATTCCAGGGGCGGGGCGTCTTCAAAGGCATCCGCAAAGGTTTCTTCTTCCGCTTTGCTTTCCGTAATGCGGCTTACCTTAAACAGCCGATAATCATCGGCTTTCAGGCACCAGGCCTGCAGGTACCAGTACCGATCTTTAAAAACCAGCTTAAAGGGTTTCACGCGCCGCCAGGAAGCCGCTCCGGATGCGCCGCAATAACGGATGTTCAGCACTCTTTTTCCCACGATCGCGTTTTTCAGCTCGTCAAACCGTCGGTGATCCACACGGCTGTGCCCCCAGCGGGAAAAGTCTACCTCAATCCAGTTCGCGTCGGGTTTATGAAACATCGCGCCCAGTTTGTTCACCAACGCATCCGATTGCACATCTGTCAGCCTCAGGCTTTGCAGTGCAAACAGAATCTGGTTTTGTTCCCCCTCGGAAAGAAGCCCCCGATCAAACGTATATCCTGGCAGCAGCGAGATTCCGCCGCCTTTCCCCTGCGTTGCATACACTGGCACGCCGGAGGCCGACAGCGCGTCCACGTCGCGGTAAACGGTACGTACGGACACGCCAAGCTCCCGCGCTAAAAATGGCGCGTCGAGCCTCCCCTTTTGCAGCAGCAGATAGAGCAGTTGGAACAGCCTCTCATTCCTCACAGTTTCACCCCGTTTCTACCCAGATTATACTACAATAACCTGCCACTGAATGTCCAGTTTTAAATCTGTAAAGTTATCATAACAATAATTCATCGTTTTGCATTTCATATCTGCGAACTATTCATTTCATACTTCGCAGGAATGTATTTGTCCTGTATTTTGAAGGCCGTTTGTTGACTTTATGCAGGCGCTGACATACAATAATTATAGTTTAGCGCGATACGTAGTGCGGTGCGACGATGCTCTCACATACGTCGTGCTTTTCTAATCATTGATTGGGGGAGCGTTCATTGATCGTTTTCGACAATGTTCACGTGAGTTTCGGTTCGCTGGACGTGCTCAAGGGCATTAACCTTGAAATCGCCTCCGGCTCCAAAACCGTCATTATCGGCCCCAGCGGGAGCGGAAAAAGCACGCTGCTTCGCACCATCAATATGTTTGAACGGCCTAAACGGGGCGATGTTTTCATAGACGGCGTATCCATCTCCGGCATGAACAAGCGGGTTCTGTGCCAGGCCCGTCAGGATATCGGCATGGTGTTCCAGAACTTCAACCTTTACCCCCACAAGACGGTGCTGGAGAATCTTACGCTTGCCCCTTCCGTGCTCAAGCATGAAAGCAAAGCCTCGGTTCGGGAACGCGCGCTGGCCAACTTGCGCGAGGTGAACATCGCCGATAAAGCCGACGCGTACCCCAGCCAACTCTCCGGCGGTCAGCAGCAGCGCGTAGCCATTGCTCGAGCACTCACCATGCGCCCGAAGATTATGCTGTTTGACGAACCCACCTCCGCACTGGACCCCGAGATGATCCAGGAGGTGCTGGACATTATGGAACGCGTGGCTGTCGAAACAGAGATTACCATGCTGTTTGTAACCCACGAAATGAAGTTCGCCGAGCATATCGCCGACCGCGTTTTATTTTTGGACGGCGGCATCATCCTTGAAGATGGCGCACCTGAGCAGGTGTTTCATCATCCCAGAAACGAGCGCACAACGTCGTTCCTTGGGAAAATATTACACTAAACGGGAGGATGGAGACAAATGAAGAAACTGATTAGTTTCGCACTGGTTCTTGCGATGGCGCTGGTAGCCTTCGCGCCCGCCCTGGCGGAAGATTCGGCCGACGTCGCCGCAATTAAAGCGCGCGGCAAGCTGTTGGTGGGCGTAAAAGCCGACGTGCCCAACTTCGGCTATCAGGACCTTGGCGGAGATTACGAGGGCCTGGAGATCGATCTGGCGCACCAGATGGCTCAAGCGATTCTTGGCGACGCAAGCGCTGTAGAGTTCACCGCTGTGACCGCTAAAACCCGCGGCCCGCTGCTGGACACCGGCGAACTGGACATGGTTATCGCCACCTTCACCATCAAACCCGACCGTATTTTGCAGTATGATTTCTCCAAGCCGTACTTTATTGATTCCATCGGCCTTCTGGTTCTCAAGGACAGTGGCATCGCTTCCTTTGCGGATCTCAACGGCAAAACCGTGGGCGTAGCCCAGTCCGCTACTACCAAGGACGCTCTACAGAAGGCTGCCGACACCGCGGGCATCACCCTCACCTTCTCCGAATTCCCCACCTATCCCGACATCAAAGCAGCACTGAGCAGCGGCCGTATCGATTGCTTCTCCGTGGATAAGTCCATCCTCAACGGCTATATGGACGACACAACCCTGATGCTGCCGGATACCTTCGCCGCGCAGCCCTACGGTATCGCCGTGAAGAAGGGCAACACCGGCCTGCTGACCATCGTGGATAACACCATCGCCGCCATGCGCGCCGACGGCTCGCTGGACGCTCTGGTATCCAAGTGGACGCTGCCCGCCGTAGACTGGACCAAGGTAGACGAGTTTGGCGTTTCGTTATGGCAGCAGGCTGCGGATCTGGCCAATGCAACCGCCACGCCGGAAGCCACCGCTACCGTCGCGCCGTAACCGTACAACCAACTCACAATGCGGAGCGGAGGCTTTCAAACAGCCTCCGCTCCCATTCTTGCTTAGGAGCGTGTAAAAGTGTCGGGTCCGTTTTCGCTTCATAACTGGCAAGCCTGGTTCAGTGATTGGTCTTATTTTGCAGGCGGGTTTCTGCGTACCCTTTATATCTCGCTGCTGGGGCTCGTTTTCACTTTGGTGATCGGCCTGGTGGTCGGTATTTTGCTTTGCGGCAAAAACCGCGGGGTGCTGGCACTCTGTCGCGGTTATATGTCGTTTTTTCAAAACACTCCGCTGGTGATTCAGGTATTCATCTATTATAACGTACTGCCAAAACTGGGCATTCGCTTGGGTGTGATTGCCATTGGCGTTTTAGGTCTGGCACTGTATACCGGCGCATACGCGGCGGATATCGTACACAGCGCCATCAAGGCGGTACCAACCGGCCAGCTGGAGGCGGCTCACAGCCAGGGTTTCAGCTATCTTCAGTCCATGATCCACATTATTTTGCCTCAGGCGATCAAGATCGGCCTGCCGCCGATGACCAACCAGGCGGTCAACCTCATTAAAAACTCCTCGGTGCTCGCGGTGATCGCGGGCGGCGAGTTGATGTATTGCGCAGACAGCTGGAGCGGCGACAACCTGATTTACGGCCCTACCTTCGTCATGACCGGCGTATTGTACCTGTGCATCTGCCTGCCCATTTCACTTTTCGCGCGCCGGATGGAGAAACGGAGTGTGCGCAATGTTTAGCAACTGGGCGCATGCCTTTTCTGTGGTGTTTACGCCGAAAATCCTGCTTTATCTGGGGCAGGGGCTGCTGAACACCCTGTACATCGCGGCGGTATCCATTACGCTGAGCCTCGTGTTCGGCACCATCCTCGGGCTGATGCGCAACACGAAAGAAAAACTGCTCCAAACCATTGCCGCCGTCTATATCGAGGTCGTCCGCAACATTCCGCTGCTTCTATTCATCATTGCCATGCGGTTTATGACCAGGCTGCCCCCGCTGGAAAGTGGCATCGCGGCGCTTACGGTGTTCACCTCGGCTATCGTGGCGGAAATCGTCCGCGGCGGCCTCAACTCCGTCGCAAAAGGCCAATGGGAAGCAGCAACCTCACAGGGTTTTAACCGTGTACAAACCATGTGGTACATCATCATTCCCCAGGCTCTGCGCAGTATTCGCTCGCCCCTGATCTCCCAATTTGTCACCACGATCAAAGATACTTCCTTTTGCGCGGTCGTTGGCACGTATGAGCTTTCCTTCACCAGTAAAATCGTAGCCGCACACCGCACGATTGTGACTGCGGAAGATATTGTGCTGTTGTATCTGCTGGTCGCGCTGATTTATTACGTGATCAACCGGGTGTTTTCCGGTATCGCCCGCCGGGAACGTGGCAACGCCATGAAAGGCGTGGTGCGCTGACCGTGCTTTAGGCACGGAATTGCCTTTTTGGAAACGTCCCATCTCTCGGGGACGTTTTGTTTTTATGGCGGCAGTTGCGAATACCGCGCGTTTTTTGTTACAATAAACAGGTAGTTAATCCATACGACTCAACGGGAGGTAAACCGATGAGAGCATATCGCCTTTATCAGGTGGACAGTTTTACGAAAACAAAGCTGGAGGGTAACCCTGCCGGCGTGATTGCCAACGCGGATGGGCTTACGGTCACGGAAATGCAGGGAATCGCACGGGAGCTTAACAACTCCGAAACCGCGTTTATCCTTTCACCTACGGATGCCTCGCATGATGTTTGGGTGCGTTTTTTCACGCCAAAAACAGAGGTGCCCCTTTGCGGCCATGCCACAATTGCCGCGCATTACATCCGTGCGTTGGAAAAACACCTGAGCAACGCACGTGTGCTCCAAAAAACCGGCGTCGGTATACTGCCTGTGGACATTGTTCCCGACGGGGATGACCTTCAAATCATTATGACGCAGGGGCAGGCAGCTTTCGGAAAGGTTCTGGACGCTCCAAAGGTTGCGGCGCTCGCCGAAGCGCTGGGGGTAACGATCTCGGATTTTCGGCCGGATTGCCCGGTTCAGATTGTTTCCGCAGGCCACGGCAAGGTAATGGCGGGTTTGCGGGATTTGCAGCTGCTTCACCGGCTACAGCCGGATATGGGGCGGTTGATCGCGTTAAGCGCAGAAATCGGCTGCAACGGCTATTATACGTTCACGCTTCACCCTGATGAAGCCATTCGGGTACACGGCCGCATGTTTGCGCCCGCCATCGGCATTCCGGAAGATCCGGTTACCGGCAACGCCAACGGGCCGTTGGGCGCATACGCAGCGCATTACAGTTTGCTGGAACCGCAAAGCGCGGATATGCTGCGCTTTACCGCCATGCAAGGCGAGGCCATGGGTCGCCCCGGCAGTATGGAAGTTCGTATCACGCTGCAAAACGGAGAACCATCGCTTGTGCAAATCGTAGGCTGCGCAACTGTCGCCTTCGCAACGACGCTGCTTTTAGACGAACGGTGAAAGATTATTAATCAGCTCTTAAAACCGTTTCAAAACTTCAGTTCCCGTTTATATTTGCATAGGGAGATGGATAGCCGATGCGTTTGTTTATCGGGCTTAAGCCGGATTCTCCCGCGAGCGCAGAACTTTGGAGGTATACGCAAAGGCTTGCGGGCGAGTATCCTGCGCGCACCGTTTCGCCGGAGCTTTACCACCTGACGCTGGCGTTTTTAGGGGAACGAAGCGAGGCATCGATTGCCGGTTTGACGGATATTCTCGCTTATACCGCGGCACGAACCTCGCCGATTCGCCTTTCCCTCACAGGAACAGGGTATTTCGGCCGCCGTGGCGATGCGATCGTCTATGCTGCGGTCACCTATACGCCCGATCTGCTCGCGTTGGATACACTGCTTCGGCAGGCGCTAACGCAGGCCGGTGAAGCGTACGA
>JADGQP010000068.1 GCA_017881705.1 Christensenellaceae bacterium | reverse complement strand
CCCGATTTGTCGGTTGCGTTTGGATATTCGAAAACTGCGGACCACGCGGGATTCGCAACTGAAATTCCACGCGTATTTTTCGAAGGTGCAAGCGAAATGGAATTTATCGGAATCTGCACAGACGGAAGTTATAAATATGCTCCTGCTGTGTACGATATAAAGTAGAGATTTTAGCAAATTGCACATGCGGGTTGAACGCTTGGGTTGTTGAGCGGCGGGCGTTCAGGTAAAGGGCGCGGTTTTGATGTCCATGTTCAGGGGATCCGTTCAGCAGAACACAAAGCCCTCTATAGGCTCGTTCCAAACCGGCGAAAACGTTGTTGGCGTTTCCGCCGGTTTTTCTTGCCGTGTGTGGAAGCCTCGCCGGCATCAGCCTTCAAGCGTGCCGGAACAAACCGGGTATCAGCGGGTTTTCATCAGGCTCCGGCCGTTTCGCTTGCGGTATTCCGACGGGGTGGAGCCGTAGATTTCCCGGAAGACGCGCGCAAAATGCTGGCGGTTGGTAAAGCCCGAATCCATAGCGATATCGATAATTTGAAACCTTGTGCTGGACAACAGCTGTGCCGCATGGTCACAGCGCACCGCGTGAAGATAATCCACAATACCGCCCCGCATATACCGGTTAAAAAGCGCCTCCAGGTAAGACCGGCTGATTCCCACCTCGCGCGCGATATCTTCTACCGAAAGTGGCTGCTGCAGGTGAGTATAGATGTAGTTTTTCGCGTCCGTCAGGTAATGCACACCCGCGAAACGGTATTGGCTGTGGAAGGAACGCGCCAGCTTTACAAACAGGTTTTCCATCGCGCCGTGCAGCGCGGTTTCCCTTTCGCTCAGGCTGTTTTCCCACTCATAGCGGATTTCCCCGAGCGTTATGTTAATATATTGCCGATCTTCCAACGTGCAAAAACGGGTCTTCTGGGCAAAGAAGGAATCGATAAGCGGCGCGGCCAGGCAAAGGTGGTTCAAATCAAGGTAGGGTGCAGATTGTACATTGCGATACGTTAATAATATATATCTACATTCCTGTTCCGAGTCGCCAACCAGTTCCGCGCGTGTACTTCGGCCTAAAATAACGACGGACCGCGCCCCCAGCACTCGGTGACTGTTATTACAAATAACGTTGCAATGTCCTGATAATACTTGCAGTACACAGTTATCATCGCCATCGTTGTTGAGCAACATGGACGCGCCCACCAGGCCTTGCCTGCAAGCGTTGATCCAGATAGGCAATTCCGTAAGATAAGGATATGGCATAATAACCTCCAAATAATTTAGACAATCCGTTCCGTATATAGTAAGGTCATTCATTATATTGCGCACAACCGGTAAAAGTCAATTATAATAAACGCGAAGGATGTGTGAACCGAATGAAGCCAACCCACCATGGCGAGGAGCGTCTGCGCCTCCGGACTTTCCTTGCGCGGGAATACGCGGTGCGGGAACACCGCGGTGAAAAGACGGAAGCGCTGAACGAGGCGGCTGAACAGCTGGAACAGCCCGGCAGGGATACGGACGCGTTTACGCGGGAACAGTTAAAACAGGCGGTGGAGGCGCTGTCCGGCAACCGGAACACCGTCGTGTATGACGATTTTGGGCTGCCCTCCGTAATGGTGCGCGTGCCGCTTCTGCGGGGAAAAGATTTGCTGGCGAATGGCGGCGATGCGCCGCATCCGGCGTTTTCCGGTATAGACGGCGAAATACTGGTAGGTAAATATCAGTGCAGCCTTTTGGAAGGCCACGCCTGCTCCCTGCCTTTGGGGGTGCCGATATCCGCCGTAAGTTTGGACGAAGCGGAGCAGTATTGCAAACGCAAGGGTGCGGGATGGGGCCTTACCTCGTTTGCACTGCGCATGGCGATCGCGCTTTGGTGCCGCAGACAGGGCTTTTTACCCCATGGCAACAACTGCGGCGGGCAGGATTATTATTTTCCGCAGGAGAAGGGTATTCCGACCGGCAACGGTCCTGTCCTCTGCGGCAGCGGGCCTGCAAGCTGGGCGCACGACGGCACGCCAAACGGCCTGTACGACCTGAATGGCAACCTCAACGAGTGGGACGCCGGTTTCAGGCTGATGAACGGGGAAATCCAGATGGCGCCGACCGCGGCGCTGCTGGCTCCGGACGCTGATATGGGTTTGGAATCGCCATTGTGGAAAGCGATGGACGAAACCGGGGCGTTTGTTGCGCCGGGCACCTCCGGGACGCTCAAATACGACGCGCCCGAGGGCCATATCCGCCTAGCGCACAGCGTCCGTTCCCCAGGCGTTGGGAATTGTGCGTTCTGTCAAATCGAAGCCGAGACGGGCCTGGAGCCGCCGATGGCGGCGCGCCTGCTGGGGCTGTATCCCGAGGAAAACCGGGAGGGATACGGGCTGGGCTGGCGTTGGATATCCACCTACGGCGAAACGGCGCCTCTTTGCGGCGGAGGGTACCGGGCCGACGACCACGCCGGGGTATTTTTCGTGGGCGCGACCTATCCACGCACGAAAAACTATGATCTCACAGGGTTTCGCGCAATTTACCTCGACAAGGAGGAAACGAAATGCCCAGTCAGGGAAGAACGCTAAGACGCGAAGGGTTCCTGAAGGATTTGCACAGCAATCGGATCTATCTGCTGCTGCTGCTGCCCGCCGTGCTGTATGTGCTGATATTTTGCTACGTTCCGATGGGCGGCATCGTAATTGCGTTTAAAAACTACAATTATTCGTCCGGTATCCTGGGCAGCGCCTGGGTGGGCTTGAAAAATTTCCGCTTTCTGACGATTTCCAATAAACTATGGACGCTTACACGAAACACGCTTGTCTATAACTTCGTGTTTATCGTAGTCGGGATGTTTTTGGAAGTCACTTTCGCCGTCATCATCAACGAAATGCGCTGCAAATGGTTCAAGAAAACCTTCCAATCCTTTATCTTTCTGCCGTTTTTCATTTCCTGGGTAGTCGCTACCGCCGTCATCCAAACCCTGCTGGATTACGACAGCGGCCTGATTACCCGCATGGTGCAATCGCTGGGCGGTAACATGGTAAACATCTATACCACCGCGTCTCCGTGGCCCTACCTGCTGGTATTCTTCCGCATGTGGAAAGGCGTGGGGTACGGCAGCATTATTTACCTAAGCGCCATCACCGGCATTGACCAGGAAATGTACGAGGCGGCGGATATCGACGGCGCCAACAGCTGGCAGAAGGTGTTCCGCATTACCCTGCCCAACCTGATCCCCACGATGGTGATTATGTTCTTGCTGGCAGTAGGGCAGATTTTCCGCGGAGACTTCGGAATGTTCTACCAGCTGATCGGCAACAACGGCGTGCTGTTGGAAACCGCCGATATTCTGGATCTGTACGTATACCGCGCCATGTCGTCGGGCACCAACCTGGGTATGAGTGCCGCCGCAGGCCTGTACCAATCCGTGCTGTGTTTTGCCACCATTATGACGGTCAACTTCATCGTTAAAAAGATCCAGCCGGACTATACACTGTTTTAGGGAGGAGCCGATATGCAAATTTCTCACCGCCGCCACCGCAGAATTCCGCCCAACGAAGCAGTTTTTCGTTCGCTGGGGTATACGGCGCTTTTCATCTTTGGGATGATGTGTGTGGTTCCGTTTTACCTGATCGTTATTTCTTCCTTTTCCAGTGAAAACGCTCTGATACGGGACGGGTTCCGCCTGATTCCCACGGAATGGTCCCTGGACGCGTACAAGTACGTGTTTACCAATCCCGCGCGCATCGAGCGCGCGTACTTCAACACCATCTTCGTCACCATCACGGGCACGCTGCTTTCGCTGCTGATGAGCACGCTTACCGGTTATGTGCTGTCCCGCAGGGATTTTAAATGGCGCAACGCATTTTCGTTCTTCTTCTTCTTTACCACTCTTTTCAGCGGCGGCCTGACGCCGTGGTATATCCTGTGCACCAAGGTGCTGCACTTTAAGAACACCTATGCCGCGCTGATATTGCCCCTGATGTTCTCGGTTTGGAACATGATTATCGCCAAGAACTACATGAAGAGTATCCCCTACGAAATCAGCGAATCCGCCAAAATCGACGGCGCAGGCGAACTGACGATCTTTTTCAAGCTCTATATCCCCATTGCCAAACCGCTGCTGGCCACGCTGGGGCTGTTCGCGGCGCTGGCATACTGGAACGACTGGTACAACAGCATGCTGTTCAACACCAATGAGAATATGCAGTCGCTGCAATATTTTCTGCAGGATATGCTTTCCACAATCCAGGCTTTAAAACAGCTTGTGGCGCAGGGTAACTCGGAGCTGGCCAAGGGAGTTTCCCTGCCAACCACCAGTATGAAAATGGCGATGACCTGCGTGGTGACCGGCCCCATTATCTTCCTTTACCCGCTGGTGCAGAAATACTTTGTAAAAGGGCTCACCATCGGCGCGGTCAAAGGCTGAAACCGAACCCCTGAGACATGGTGTCTCATGAGATAAACTACAAATAGGAGGCAAATCCCATGAAAAAAGTGGTATCCCTGTTACTGGCTCTGATGATGGCGCTGGGCTGCTGGACCTTCGCTTTTGCGGAATCGACGGAAACAACGGAAGCGACGGAAGCTCCCGCCGCGACAGACGCCGCGGCAACCACCACCGAGGCAAACCCGTGGGCAAACCTGGACCTTTCACAGTACGAGGAGATCAATTTCTACGTGGTTGGCGTTCAAGGCCCCGACTGGCAGGAGATTGTGGATAAGGCCAACGAGTTGATGATTCAGAAAATCAACACCAAGGTTAATTTTATCCACGTTTCCTGGGGCGATTTCCAAAGCAAGTACTCCCTGTTCCTCGCGGGCGACGAAGATGTGGATCTCATCTACGGCGCCGCGTGGTGCAACTATGACGACTATGTAAAGGCCGGCGCATACGCGGGCTTCGATTGGGACTTCGTGCAGAAGTACATGCCTCTGACCGCGAAATCTCAGGCGGCCTCCTCCTGGAAAGAAGCGGAGACTAACGGCCTGTACTACTGCGTGCCCCGCGACGATTCCAGCATTTCCTGGACCGGCGTAATAACCCGGCAGTCCATGCTGGACAAATACGGCTTTACCGCCAAGGACATCAACAGCTACGATAAGCTGATTGATTACTATTACGCGATTGCCGACGGCGAAAAGGATACCGGCGTGTACGCACTTAACCCGCAGGGCTCCTACCCGATGGACGGCCCGTGGTACACCACCCGTTACCATTACATGGACGTAAACGCGGGCGCCGCCAATTGGATGGTTTGGAAGTACAATACCGGCAAGGCGTTTGACGTAAACGATCTGAAATGGTTCGCCGATACGGACGATTACCTGTCGTTCTGCCTGCAGATGGCGGATTTCTACAAACGCGGCGTGTTCCCGTCCAGTGTAATCTCCAACGATACCATGCTGGATGATAACTTCCAGGCCGGCACATCCGCCACGCAATACTCCGTGCCTTCCGGCCTTGAGGGCTGGCAGAGCAAAATTACCGACGACACCTTGGCATACATGAACCCCTTCTGGGACAGCACCAGTGCAACCCGCCGCGGCAAATACATGGGCTATGGCGCGTGTTTCCCCGTTTCCTCCAAGAAGATGGAACGCGCCGCCGTCGCGCTGGACTGCATGAAGAACGACCCCGAAGTGAACCGCCTGTTGGTTGGCGGAATTGAGGGCCGCCATTATACGCTGGACACGGCGAACAACACCTATTCCGCCGGCCCGGAAGCGGCCGACTATGGCTGGGGCGCCTGGTGCTACCTCCTGCAGCACGACAGCGATCCGCAACCGAAACTGTCTGACGAGATGCAATCTTACCAGGATATGTACAAGGCCGCGGAAGTGCCCACGGAAACCTTCCCCGTAAACGGCTTTAAGTACGATTCCTCCAAGTACGACGCGGAGCTGGCGGTCATTTCCTCGCTGATCACCGAATACCGCTTCTCCTTCTGCTTCGGTATCTACGGCGACCAAACCGAAGCGAAATACCATGAATTTATTGACCAGTGCAAGGCGGCGGGCCTGGACGAAATCGTACAGGATTACCGCGACCAGCTGGCCGCATACCTCGCGAAATGAGCGTCTCACTTCGGCTGACGCGCGTTGCGCCGGAAGCCGTGGGCATCCCCTCTGGGGATGTCCACGCGCTTCTGGCCGCGCTGGAAGCCTCCGGTTCAGAACTGCACGGCATCATGGTGCTCAGGCACGGCGTGGTCGCCGCCGAGGGCTGGTGGAGCCCCTATGCCGCGGGCCAGGTACACGGCAGCCAATCCCTTACCAAAACCATGACGGGTTCGGCTTTCGGCGTAGCCATGCTGGAAGGCCTGCTTACCCTGGATACCCGGTTAATCGACGTTTTTCCGGAATATGCGCCGTTATGCGCGGGCAAACCTTATTGGGACGGGCTTACCATGCGGTACATGACCACCATGTCCGCCGGAATGGAAAAACAGCCCCCGGTAAACGACCCGGAATGGATTCGGAAATTTTTTACCATGGATATCCTCCATAAACCCGGTACGGCTTTCTACTATAACAGCGCGGCCTTCTCCATGGTGGGCGCGTGCATCCGCCGAAAGACTGGGCTTAGCCTGCGCGAATACCTGCGGACAAGGCTTTTAGAGCCTATCGGGATCGATGCGGATCGTCTTAAATGGCACCTGCATCCCGACGGGATGGAAAATGGCAGCGGCGGTTTGGTTTCCACGACCGAGGATAACGCCCGCATGATGGATCTGTATCGGCAGGGTGGCCGCTGGAACGGGCTGCAGCTGTTGGCGCCGGAATGGATTACCTTCGCGACGCAAACGCAGAACCCTCACCTGGAGCCCCCTGTTTCCTACTGCGGCATGATGTGGAAGCACGAAGAATGCCTGATGGCGGACGGCGCAATGGGCCAGTGGGCGATGCTGTTTCCTGAAAAAGATGTGGTGGTGTCCCTGAGCCAGACGGTTTCCAGCGGTGCGCAGGGCGACGCGGTGATGAAGGCGGTTTTCGCCTTTGTTCGCGGTCTGCCAGAGACTTCGCCCACGAAAGCGCTGCCGGAATCACCGGCGCAGGCTGAGGCGCTGGCCAACCAGCTTAACAGGCTTACGCTTGCCGCACCCGAATATGCTGAAAACCCGGGCCTGCTCAAACGGCTGGCCCATCAACGATATGCGGTTACGCAAGGAAACGTGTGTTTCTTTGCCGACGACCTGGCAATTTTCAACCCCAGCTATGCCGTGCCGGTGCGCGGTTTCGGCTTTGAGGCGCTCGACGGTAACCTGATGCTGACGGTGGAAACCGACGACGGCTCGGTAACATGCCCTGTGGGGCTTAAAGGCCAACGGCTGGTAAGTACCGCGCTTTCCAAAAACCCTGCCTGTACGGCGGCGCTGAGCGGCGCCATGCCGGACGACCATACTTTAAAGTTGGAAATCCGGTGGCTGGAAAGCTGCCGCGTACACCGGCTTACCTTCGGTTTTGACGATACCGGCGCGGACATCGTTTCCGCTATGGACAAGGTGGGCGGCTTCGATATGCCGGACGAAACTGCCCGCGCGGTGGTAAAAGGAGGTTCCCATGCCTAAAAAAATGAACGGACGGCTGATGAAGGATATTAAAATCCTCTACAACGTGCCCTGCACCCTCCGCGACGGTACGGTGCTGTATGCCGATGTGTACCGCCCCGACGACGACGAGCAATATCCGGCGGTCGTAAACCGCAACCCCTACCTGAAGGACGGCCTCGGCCCCGTCGTGGGCTATACGCGCGCGCCGGAGTTTGCCGCCGCCGGGTATAACGTGGTCATCCAGGATGTGCGGGGCACCGGGCACAGCCAGGGTATCTGCGACCCTGCGGGCCACCAGGACGAGGACGGGTACGACACGGTGGAAGCCATTGCGAAAATGCCCTGGTGCGACGGGCAGGTGGGGATGATTGGCGAATCGTACCACGGGTTTTCCCAGTTGGCGTGCGCCCGGGCCAATCCCCCGCACCTGAAAGCCATTTGCCCCTTCCAGACCTCATGGACGAAATTCCCCGCCATTTACGATTTCGGCGTGTTTTCTCCCGTGCTTTACGGCTGGATCTACGGCCGCTGCTCCGACCGGGAAAAGTATTATCCCGGCCAGTACAGCAAGGAAGCCTTGGCGAAAATGGCGTATTACGGCGCGCGCGGCGACGAGCAGGCAGCCTGGCTGCCGCTGAAGGATATGCCTGCCGCCAGCATCGACGGCGTGCCGGAGCTGCAGTTTCACCGCGATTTGCTGGAGCATATCGACGACCACGCCTACCTGGCCTCCATCGGCAGGGTGGAAGGGTTTGAGCAGACGACGGTGCCGCCCCTATGCTTAACCGGCTGGAACGATTTTTTGCGGGATAAAACACTTTACAACTTCATTCAGTTCCGCAAACGCGGCGGCAGCGAAGCCTGCCGCAAAGGCGCGCGGCTGATCGTAGGTCCGTGGGTGCATGGCGACCGGCTGGACCGCGTTATCGAAGGCATTGATTTCGGCCCCGAAGCCTCCGGAGACGCCATCGACATGGTAGGCAAGCTGATTCAGTGGTACGACCATTGGACCAAGGGGTTGACCGGACCGTTTATGAGCGGCAAACCGGTGCAGCTGTTTATTATGGGCGAAAACCAATGGCGCGGGGAAGACGAATGGCCGCTGGCCCGCACGCAGTATACGCCGTGGTATTTCCACAGCGCGGGGCATGCCAATACCCTGGCGGGCGACGGCACGTTATCCAGGGAAGCGCCGGTAAACGAACCGGCCGACGCCTACGATTACGACCCCATGAACCCCTGCCCCAGCAGCACAGGCGACACAACCCGCTGGATGACGCAGGATCAGCGGCCCAACGAAAAGCGCGGCGACGTGCTGGTGTACACCACGCCTGTTTTCACAGCGGATACGGAGATGACCGGCCCCATCATGGTGGAACTGTACGCCGCTTCCAACGCCGTGGATACGGACTTCGTAGCCAAGGTAAGCCTGGTGCTTGCGGATGGCACAGCTCGGCCGCTGGGCATGAAACTGGTTCGCGCGCGTTACCGCCACGGTGAAAAAGCCGAGCTGCTGACTCCCGGGGAGATCGTGCGCTACTCCATCGAGGCGGCCAACACAGCGCTGCTGGTGCGT
>JADGQP010000067.1 GCA_017881705.1 Christensenellaceae bacterium | reverse complement strand
TTCTGGGCATTCCCGAAAACAGCAGGGTGGAAAGATCGCATAATAGGGAATTATACTTTGAATGCGATGATCTGGACGCATTCGCGTGCGCCATTGACGCCGACCAGACCGTTGAAAAACTGCATCCTGTGAAGGAATATCCCTGGAAACAGCGGGTGCTGCGCATTTACGACCCCGACCACCATATTATCGAAATTGGCGAAAGCATGCCCATGATCTTCCAGCGGCTGTCCGCCCAAGGTTATTCGGTGGAGGAAACAGCAAGCATCACCCAACACCCCGTAGCGTTCGTGCGCGCTTCGCTGGAGGCGCGTACATGAGCTATAACGTTCGTTTGGCGACGGAAGCGGACGCGCAGCGCATTTATGAAATCGACCGTGTTTCCCTTGGGTACGATTCTCCTTTGGAGAAAACTCGCCAAAGGTTGAGCGCCATCCTTACGCGGGAAACGGATCGCGTTTTTGTGGTTTGCCGCGACTCGGACGGGTTTATGGCCGGTTTTCTGCACGCTGCCGACTATGAAGTGCTTCACATGGACAGCATGAAGAATATCCTGTCGTTGGCGGTTGACCCGGATTTTCAGGGTTGCGGACTTGGCCGTATGCTGCTTAACTCCGCCGAAGGCTGGGCCAAAGCCTGCGGCTGTGTCGCGGTAAGGCTGGTTTCCGGCGATAACCGAGTGCAGGCGCACGCTTTTTATCTGCATTGCGGTTATGTTTTACGTAAAACCCAAAAGAACTTTATTAAATACTTTTAGGCGAAAGACCGCCATGGCATTTATAGCCACGGCGGTCTTTCGTCTTGTATTGATTAATTCCGGAGGCTTTGCAGCGGCGCGGGTATCCTTCCGCCGCGCTCGATAAACGCGTCGTTGCAGAAAGTGTTCACCTTCATGATCGGCGCGAAACCGAACAGCCCGCCAAAATTCACGCTGTCCCCCGCCTTTTTGCCTACGGCGGGAATCACGCGCACGGCGGTGGTTTTATTGTTCACCATGCCGATGGCCGCCTCGTCCGCGATAATCCCCGCGATCGCGTTGGCGCTGGTATCCCCCGGAATGGCGATCATGTCCAGACCGACGGAACAAACGCAGGTCATGGCTTCCAGCTTTTCGATGGTCAGGCAGCCCGCTTGAGCCGCCTCGATCATGCCGATATCCTCACTTACGGGGATAAACGCG
This sequence comes from Christensenellaceae bacterium, assembly GCA_017881705.1. Classification (GTDB taxonomy): domain Bacteria; phylum Bacillota; class Clostridia; order Christensenellales; family Aristaeellaceae; genus CAXXOK01. Next base: position 2,954 of record JADGQP010000067.1, on the reverse strand, counting down.
CCGCTAAGCCCGCCCACATGGCTGGAGGCCATTACGCCGCCTTTTTTTACCATATCGTTTAGCATCGCCAGCGCCGCGGTGGTACCGGGCGCTCCGGCCATTTCCAAGCCCATTTCTTTTAAAATATAAGCGACGCTGTCGCCGCGCGCAGGTGTGGGCGCAAGTGATAAATCCACAATACCGAAAGGTACGTTAAGCCGTCTGGCCGCTTCCTGCGCCACCAGTTCGCCCACACGTGTAATTTTGAACGCCGTCCGCTTAATGGTTTCAGCCACCACGTCGAACGGTTGGCCGCGCACCGCTTCCAGCGCCCTTTGCACAGCCCCCGGGCCGCTTACGCCTACGTTGATCACGCATTCCGGCTCCCCCGGGCCGTGGAACGCGCCAGCCATAAACGGGTTATCCTCCACGGCGTTGGCGAATACCACAATCTTGGCGCATCCGAAACTGTCCTGATCCGCTGTCAGTTCCGCCGTACGTTTAATAATCGCGCCCATTTTGCGCACAACGTCCATGTTGATGCCGCTGCGCGTGCTGCCCACGTTCACGCTGCCGCACAGGCGCTGTGTGCTGGCAAAGACTTCCGGCATGCTTTCCAGTAAAACATTCTCGGCGTTTGTGCCGCCTTTGTGCATCAGCGCGCCATAACCGCCCACCAGGTTCACGCCCACGTCTTCGGCCGCCTTTTCCAGCGCCAGGGCGATCCTTACGGGGTCGGAGCCGGATATCATGCTGACCGGCGTTACGCTCAGGCGCTTGTTCACAATCGGCACGCCAAACTCGCCTTCCAGGTCGCAGCCTACTTTAACAAGGTTGCCAGCCATTCGCACAATCTTTTGGTATACGCACTCCGCTGTTTCCGCGTCGGTGTTCTTTCGGCAGTCCAGCAGGTTTATGCCCATAGTAATGGTTCGGATATCAAAGTGCTGGTCCTGTATCATATGGATGGTTTGCAGTATCTCGTTTGCTTCAAGCATCCCGTAAACTCCTTCCGTTACACACGGTGCATCGCGGCAAAAAGCTCCATACGCTGGATGTTTACCATGACGCCGATTTCTTTGCCGACTTCGTTCAGGCGTGTCGCGATCTGCTGAAAATTCTCCTGCGCACCGGCGATGTCCACCACCATCAGCATCGTAAAGCAACCGTCCAGTATGGTTTGTGAAATTTCGAGTATATTGATATTCTGCTGCGAAAGCGAGGCGCTTACCTTTGCGATAATCCCTACGCGATCCTGTCCCGTAACAGATACCAGCGCCTTTTGCATGATAATTCCTCCCCCAGTATGAACTGATTGTTACGATACCCCAGGCGTAACGCGCTGTCAATGCCTGCTTGCTTTTTTTTAGTTTTCGTGTATGATGGTTTATACTTACTTGGGGAGGCAACCATCATGCAAAAACGCGCGTTGGCCGTTCATGATATTTCCTGCGTGGGGCGGTGCTCGCTGACCGTCGCGCTGCCCATTCTTTCCGCGGCAGGCGTAGATACGTCCGTGATTCCCACGGCGCTGCTAAGCACCCACACAGGCGATTTTACAGGCTATACCCACCTGGATTTGACCGACCAGCTGCTGCCCATCACCGATCACATCGCTACCCTCGGCCTACATTTTGACGCGTTTTACAGCGGCTATCTGGCCAACGGCGCGCAGGTGGATCTGGTGCTCAAAATGGTGGATAGACTTTGCGACCCGCAAACGCTTATTTTCGTTGATCCCGCGTTTGCCGATCATGGCAAGCTGTATTCCCTGATGGACGAATCCATGCCTAAAATGATGCGCGCGCTCTGTGCCCGCGCGAACACCATAGTACCCAACCTTACCGAAGCCGCCTTTTTGCTGGGCGCGCCATACCGCGCATCCGGTTACGATGAATCCTACATACATACCCTGGCGGAAGGTCTTGCGGCAAACGGGCCGGAGAACGTGGTGATCACGGACGTTTCTTTTACCGACGCGCAAACCGGTATCGCGGTCTACCACCGTGCGGACGGTTCGTTTAACCTGCTTTTCCGGCCAAAACTCCCCGGCGTTTTTCACGGCACGGGCGACGTTTTCGCCAGTTTTCTTCTCTCGGCGGTGCTGGGCGGTTTACCGCTGATGAGCGCGGCGGAGCTCGCGCTTTCCTGCACGCACGAAAGCATCCGTTACACCTTGGAAGGCGGCGAACCTCTGCGTTACGGCGTTCAGTTCGAGCGTACGCTTCCCACGCTAATCAACGCACTCGCTAAAAAATAAAACGTAATCGAAAAAGAAACAAGCGCCGCCCGGATTTCCGGGCGGCGCTTGTTTTTCGAATATTTACTGAGCATCTCCGAAAATCGTATCCAGATGCTCCTTGGTATAACCCGTTTTTTTCGTAAGCACGCTTACGACCGGCACGATAATCAGGCTGCAGACCATCGCGCTTGCACCGCTGTAAGGCGCGAGCGTCATGTTGCCCGTAACAAGCGGCGGAATCAGCGATATCAGCGCCCCGCAAATTACGCCGGAATACGCACCTGCCTTGGTTACGCCGCGCCAGAGCAGCCCATACAGGAACGGCGCGAGGAACGCGCCCGCGATGGTGCCCCAGGAAAGGGACATCAACGATACGATTGGCGTTTTTTGCATCAGGAAGTTTACAATGAGCGAGAAAATTACAAACACGATGCACAGAGCGCGCATGGTCCACAGCATCGTTTTCGGTTTGGTTTTCGGTGCGATTACGCCGATCAGATCGATTGAAATCACGGAGGCGGAAGATAGCACCAGCGCTGTCAGCGTGGAAATGCTTGCCGAAAGCAACAGTACGATAAACAGCCCCAGCACCGCGTCCGGAATGCCGACGACCGTTGTATTCGTAAGGATGGTCGGCATAATCTGATCCATTGGCATTTTGCCGGAGTTCACAAGCGCTGCCATAGTAGTCGTACCGTCAGCAGAAGCAATTTTGCTGAGCACTACCCGGCCG
>JADGQP010000066.1 GCA_017881705.1 Christensenellaceae bacterium | reverse complement strand
TGGCCTTGCTGTGCGTTTTATAAAACGGGAGGCCTAAAATTACATGGCAGCCGGCGCGGCGCAGCCGCTCGCCCTGAGCCAGATTGTTCTCCTCATCGAAACGCGCCCGCGCTTCAAAAAGCACCGTTACCTGCTTGCCGTTTTCCGCGGCCTTTATCAGCGCCTTCACCACGGGGCTATTGCTGCTTACGCGGTACAGCGTCATCTTTACGCTGCTTACGTCCTCGTCTTCCGCCGCCCGGTTCAGCAGGTTCACCACAGGCTCGAAACTGTGATAGGGGTGGTATAAAAGCCAATCTTTCGCCGCGATTTGGGTGAACACGTCCGCCCCGCAAAGCTGCGGCATGGCAATCGGTTCGGCGCGGTGAAACTTGAGTTCCGGCCGGTCGAGCATCCCATAGACCGACATCAGGAGTCTGTTCAGGTCCAGCGGCCCGGTTACGCGGTACCGGCGCTCCGGCGGCACCTGAAAGCGCAGCATCAGCAGGGAAAGCGCTTCGGCGCTCATGCGCTCCTCCGCCTCCAGGCGCATCACATCGCCCGTGCGGCGTTTCATCAGCATTTCCCGCACGCTCGTAGCCACGTCGCCGCCCTCGTCCAGCGGGAAATCCTGGTTGCGCAGGATGCGATACAGCGAGGCTTCCTCCACCCGATCTTCAGGAAACAATAGCGGCAGAAACATCCGCACCAGATCCTCCTGCCGGATCAGGCAGCGCGTGCCCTGCGCGGCAGGCAGGTCGTACGTGCGCGGCGCGCTGGGAAGCGAAAAGGACACATAACGCGCTTCCCGGCCGTTCCGGGGCTGCAGACGCACCAGAAAATGCAGCTTCTTCTGGGAAATCGGAAAAAGCTCCTCACACCAGGGAACGGGTTTGAGGCGGTTCATCAATTCGGTAAGGAAAATCCGTTTCACACGCTCGGTCATCGCGTCGGTCAGCGTGAAGGTGGGATACATCTGCACGCCCTGATGATGCAGCTCGCTGTATATCCCCTCGTAAAGCAGATACTGCTGGTTTTGCTGCTGCAAAACGGCCTTGTTGACCTGCCGGAACAGCTCGCCGCCGGTCAGCCCGCAGGGGAGAACGCGCTGAGCGTAGGGCGGAAAGGAATTTTCCAAAAGCGTGTGATAGCGCACCTGCATGAACTCGTCCAGATTGGACGCGACAATAGCCAGGAATTTGGCCCGCTCCAGAAGCGGATTATCCGGGTTGTCAGCTTCAGCCTGTACGCGGCGGTTGAATTGCAGCCACGTCAGTTCTCGCTGAAACTCCCTGGGCTGTGCGACGTTGCGGGTATCGTTGCCCTCCATGCGCGCCTGGCGCCCCCTTCGATCCGCTTCGCCCGGGCGTGCGCCGCAGGCGTGTTATTCGTTATGGGATATCCCCATACGTAAAACTTATTATAGCATGAAACCCGAGCGCCTTACAAGTGCGGCGCAGACACGGATGTGGGTCACCGCATACGGGCGGCGCGGGTTGCCAAGCATGGGGGAATCCTGTATAATGCTGTGGACAGGAACCGCCGGGAAAGAGCAAACGATCCGTTTCGGCCGCGCGCGCCGGAACGAGACGTTGCCGATCGGCAAGGCGTTAAGGGGGAAAAACCCATGAAAGGCATCATCCTCGCGGGCGGGGCGGGCACGCGGCTGTTTCCGCTTACGCTGGTAACCAGCAAGCAGCTTCTTCCCGTTTACGATAAGCCCATGATCTATTACCCGCTGTCCACGCTGATGTTGGCGGGCATCCGGGATATCCTCATCATCTCCACGCCGACCGATACCCCGCGCTTTCGGGATCTGCTGGGCGACGGCGCGCAGTTCGGGCTTTCGCTATCCTACGCGGTACAGCCCTCGCCCGACGGGCTGGCGCAGGCGTTTATCATCGGCGAGGAGTTTATCGCCGGAGAACCCTGCGCGATGGTGCTGGGCGACAATATTTTTTACGGTAACGGCTTTTCCCGAATGCTGACCGACGCGGTGCAAAACGCCCAACAGGGGAAGGCCACCATTTTTGGTTATTTCGTCAATGATCCGCAGCGCTTCGGCATTGTGGAGTTCGACGAGCGCGGGCGCGTGCTTTCGGTGGAGGAAAAACCGCAGAACCCCAGGAGCAACTACTGCATTACAGGGCTGTATTTTTACGACCGGCGCGTTTGCGAGATGGCCAAACAAGTTAAACCCAGCGCGCGCGGCGAGCTGGAGATTACCAGCCTGAACGACCTGTACCTGAAGGACGGCTCGTTGCTGGCCAAGGTGATGGGCCGCGGTTTCGCGTGGCTGGACACCGGCACGATGGACAGCCTCGTGGAAGCGACCAACTTTGTGCAGATTGTGGAAAAGCGCCAGAGCATCAAAATCGCCGCGCTGGAGGAGATTGCCTATCACAAAGGGTGGATTGACTGCGCGATGCTGCTGGCCGCCGCCGAACGCTACGGGAAATCCCCCTACGGAGAGCACCTAAAGCACGTGGCGGACGGCAAAATACAATACGACCGCGTGGACGACAGCGCGGAATAACGGCGACGGACGCGGAGGAAATGCCTGATGAACATTTTGGTAACCGGCGGCGCGGGCTTTATCGGCGCCAATTTTTGCGAGTATGAGCTAAAACGCCACCCCGAGGATCGCCTGATTTGCCTGGACGCGCTGACCTATGCCGGTAACCTGGCTTCGCTGGAAGGGCCGCTGAAAGCCGAAAATTTCACGTTTATCCGCGGGGATATCGCCGACCGTGCGATGGTCGATGCCTTATTTGAGGCAGAAAAGCCGGATATCGTTGTGAATTTCGCGGCGGAAACGCATGTGGACCGCTCGGTAACCGACCCCGAGGTATTTTTACGCACCAACGTGATGGGCACCCAGGCGCTGATGGACGCATGCCGCAAGCACGGTGTGAAACGCTTCCACCAGGTGGGTACCGACGAGGTATACGGTGATTTGCCGCTGGATCGGCCCGACCTGTTTTTTACGGAAGAAACGCCGCTGCACGCCTCCTCCCCGTACAGCGCCAGCAAAGCCAGCGCCGACCTGCTGGTGCTGGCGTACGCGCGCACCTTCGGGCTGCCGGTGAGCGTAAGCCGGTGCAGCAACAACTACGGCCCCTACCAGTTTCCCGAAAAGCTGATACCGCTGATGATAACCCGTGCGCTGAGCGATCAGAGCCTGCCCGTGTACGGCAAGGGCGAGAACGTGCGCGACTGGCTGTACGTGGAAGACCATTGCGCGGCGATCGACCTGGTGATGCGCCTTGGCCGCGAGGGGGAAGTATACAACATCGGCGGGCACAACGAGAAAACCAATATCGACGTGGTGAAAACCATCCTCGCGGAGCTGGACAAGCCCGAAAGCCTGATTGCCTTCGTTACCGACCGCCCCGGGCACGACCGCCGCTACGCCATCGACCCCGCGAAAATTCACCGCGAGCTGGGGTGGCTGCCGCAAACAGATTTTGCCGACGGCATCCGCCGCACAGTGCGCTGGTACCTGGAGCACCGCAAGTGGTGGGGCGATATTCTGGCGGGCGAATACCAGGATTATTACCGCCGGATGTACGACCGCCGCTGAACCGGCTGCCTGCCGCTGCCTCCCTTGCGCTTGACAAGGGCAGTACGCACATTTATAATAAGCATAGAGATCTTCCTGAAGTGTGCGCCAACATCTTGTTTTTACCCACACTTCTTAAAAGGAGCTCGAGTTCGTCAGCGGCTGTCAGGCCCCCGTCGAAAGACGCCAGGGGAAGGCTAAAACTGGCGACAGAGCGCCAACCTGCTATACATAGCGGGTGAAAAAGCCAGGTGTAACGGCACTTTGGGAGCTCAATAGCTCTTCCGTACATTTCTGCGGAAGGGCTTTTTCTTACCCAGGCGGTGCTACGCACGGTATCTGGGCGCGACATACTTTTTTCAGCATCCCGCGCGTCCATACTCGCGGCAATATCGGAAAACCGTTGCCTTGCGCCCGAAGCATGGTATAATGTTTGTGAGCGTATCCGGCGGTTCAGCCGGCGCGGAGAGGATGCCTGCGATGCAAAAGCCGTTGACCCCGGGGAGCCGTGACGTTGCGCGCGCGGCCATCGAAATGAGCATGTCCCGCTCGCGCGACGAGGAACTGTTAATCAAGAAAACGCTTGCCCTGGAGGAGGTCGCCACCGCGGCGGCCGATTTTGGCGGCGAGTTTGTGCCCTCGATTATCAAGATCGTGGAACGCGCGGTGGTTGCCGCGCGCCGCGAAGGGCTAATCGGCGAAAGTCATTTGGAAGAAGGCGGCGTGGCGGGCGCCGCGCGCGAAGCCCTCAACCAGATTACACCCAAGGCGCTGGGAATGAACGTGGGCGGTAAAATCGGCATTGCGCGCTACCACGACCACGTGGCGGTGGCTGTGTTTTTCGGTATTGGGCTGGGCCATCTGGATGAGATCTGTGTGGGGCTGGGGCATCGCGCCATCTGAACCCGCGGCCGGAATACCCAAGGAGAGGATGAACCCTTTGAAGCATTTCACCATAGCGATCGATGGCCCGGGCGGAGCCGGCAAAAGCACGGTCGCGGACCACCTGGCCAAACAACTGGGCGTGCCGCACCTGGACACAGGTGCGATGTACCGCGCTTTCGGCTTCCAGGCGCTTGAGGAAGGCTTAACCGCGCGTGATGCGCAGCAAATGGCGGAACTCGCCGGACGCGTGCGCATCGGCGTGCGTTTTGAGGGCGGAAAACAACGTACCCTGCTCAACGACCGCGACGTGACCGACCTGATCCGTACCCCCGAAATTAGCATGGCGGCCTCGGACTGCGGAACCGTCGGGGAAGTGCGCAGGCTGATGGTGGCCATGCAGCAAAAAATCGCCAGCGAGCATTCCATGATCCTGGACGGGCGCGACATCGGAACCCGCGTGCTTCCTAACGCTACGCTCAAAGTGTTTCTCACAGCCTCGCCGCAGGTGCGCGCGAAGCGCCGGTACGACGAAATGATTGCCAAAGGCCAGGCGGCGGATTATGACGCCGTGCTTGCGGACGTGATTGTGCGCGACCGGCAGGACAGTACCCGTGAAATTGACCCGCTCGCGCCGGCGGAGGACGCCGTAACCCTGGACACCAGCGATATGACGCAGACTCAGGTAGAGGAAGCGGTGCTTGGGCTTTTATACCGCAAGCTCGCCGACGCGGAAGCCCGAGAAAAACCGCCCGTAAAGAAACGGGAGCGGTTTACGTTTTTCTATCGGGTGGCGATGGTGTTTTCCGCGTTTATGTTCCGTTGCGTGCTGCCGGTACGCTATCACGGCCTTGAAAACGCGGATATGGACGCGCCCTATATCCTGATTGGCAACCATCAGCACATGCTGGATCCGTTTTTAATCGGCTGGAAATGCAAACGCTACCAGATCCGCTATCTGGGGAAGCGGGAACTGATTCGTAACCCGCTGATGCGTGCGATCCATAAAAACCTGCTGATGATCCCCGTGGAACGCCATGGCGCGGATATTGGCGCCGTGCGCGCGTGCCTTAAAACCCTTAAGGAAGGGCACGTGCTGAGCATTTTCCCCGAGGGCACGCGTTATAAAACCACGATGATGGAGGAGCTGGAAAGCGGCGTGGGGATGATCGCCCTTTTAGGCAACGTTCCTCTTCTGCCAGCGTACGTAACCGCCAAGCTCAAGCTGTTCAAACCCGTGGATTGTTACTATGGCGAGCCCTTCACGGTAAGCGATATCGCCAAGGAAGGCGCAAACCGGGAAAACTGCGACGAGGTGCTTGCAAGGATCACCGCCCAGTACCGCGCCATGGCGCTGGCCTACGGCAGCGAAAAAGCCGTGGCGAAATAATCGCGGTTTTTTGACTTTCCATATTAAATTAAAGAAGGAATTATGTAAGCGGCGGCGAATTAAGAAAATAGTCCTGCTTCGGGAGGGTTGGAATGCCTGTATTTTTAGCAAAACACGCCGGTTTTTGCATGGGCGTTCGCCGCGCGGTGCTTGAGGCAATGAAAGCGGCCGAAACGGAGAAGGACATTGTAACCATCGGCGAGCTGGTGCATAACCCCGAGGTTATCCGTAAACTGGAGGCCGTCGGCATTTACGCGGTGAGCACACCCTCGCAGGCAACGGGACGAAGCGCAATTATCCGCAGCCACGGCGTGGCGCCGGCGGTTTACCGTGAGTTGGAAGCGCGCGGGCTGCGCACGATAGATCTTACCTGTCCGTTTGTGAAACGACTGCACGATATTGTGGCTGCCTACAGCGCCGCGGGGAAACCTGTTATACTGCTTGGCAGAGGCGACCACCCCGAAGTAATTGGCACCGTCGGCTGGTGCGGCGGGCGGGTGTTCGTGGCACAGGACGCGGGCGAGGCGGAAAACCTGCCGGAGATGGACGAGGCGCTTGCGGTTGCGCAAACCACCTTTCCACACGAGGAATGGGAAAATGCGCTGCCGGTGCTTCGGCGCAAGGTGAAGGCACTGACCGTGGAGGACACGATTTGTCCAGCAACGACGCTTCGGCAGACCGAGGCCAGGCAGATGGCCGCGAAGGCGGATGCAATGCTGGTAGTAGGCGGACGCAGCAGCGCCAACACACGCAAGCTGTACGAAACCTGCCAACGTATTTGCGCCAGGACGCTATGGGTGGAGCGCGCGGCGGATATCCCGCCGGGCTTCGCGGATATTCAATCCGATTTCATTGGGATCACAGCCGGCGCGAGTACGCCGGATTGGTCACTTAAGGAGGTTGTCACACGCATGACGGACAAAGAACAGATGGATCAGAAGGTTTCCCGCGAGGAGGCAGACAAGAGCAGCTTTATGGCTGACGTGGAAGCCACTCTGGTCAAAATCAGGCCCGGCCAGTCGGTAACGGGGACGGTCGTCCAGATTACGGAGGATGAAGTTTGCGTTAATATCGGCTTTAAATCCGACGGTCTGATTAAGCGCGAGGATTTGATTTCGCAGGATGTGAAACTGGGCGACGAAATTGAAGTGGAAGTCGTGAAAGTAAACGACGGAGAGGGCAACGTTCTGTTGTCCCAGCGCAACGTCGTTACTCGCAAGGTTTTCGCGTCAATCGTTGAAAAGTACGAAAAAGGCGAGTTCGTCGACGGCGTGGGTAAGGAGGTCGTTAAAGGCGGCCTTATCTGCAACGTGGAAGGCATTCGCGCGTTCGTACCCGCGTCACAGCTTTCCAACCGCTATGTGGAGAAAATCAGCGAATTCGTCGGCCAGCCGATGAAACTGAAAATAATAGAAGTGGACGAGCAGAAACACCGCATCGTCGCCAGCCGCAAGGCTGTGATCAAGGACGAGGCCGCGACCCGCAAAGCCGAGGTATGGGTGAACCTGCACGAAGGCGATGTGGTAAAAGGCATTGTTCGCCGCCTTACCGATTTCGGCGCGTTTGTGGATATCGGCGGTGTGGACGGCCTGATTCATGTGACCGACCTGAGCTGGGCGCATGTGAAGCATCCCTCGGAGATCGTGCATCCCGACCAGGAGGTTGAAGTGAAGATCCTGAGCTTGGACCCCGAGCGCGAGCGTATTCAGCTGGGTCTGAAACAGCTGCAGCCCAAACCTTGGGATTTGGCACCACAAAAATATCCCGAGGGCGCCGTGGTGACCGGCAAAGTGGTGCGTATTACCACTTTTGGCGCGTTCGTGGAACTGGAACCGGGCATCGACGGCCTGGTGCACATCAGCCAGTGCGCCCTTACCCGCATCAACAAGGTGGAGGATGCGGTCAACATCGGCGATACGGTTAAAGTGAAGGTGCTCAGCGTCGATCCCGAAGCTAAGCGCATCAGCCTGAGCATTCGCGCTGTGCTGGAAGCGGAACGCAAGGAAGCCGCCGAGACTGAAAACGGTGAAGAAGCCGTTGCGGTAGAGGCCGAGCCCGTCGTTGCGCAACCCGAAGAAGTACCCGCCGCCGAGGAACCGGAAGCCAAGCCCGCCCACAAGGCTCGCAAGGCGAAGGACGAACCCGCGGCGGAAGCGGCCGACCAGGAATAAAACCGAATAGTCCGGACACGACCCGTGCGGAACGTAGCGGACCGCGCGGGTCGTTTATTGCATCTCTTTACCGAACCTGCCCACAACATGGCAGACGGGCCGAGCGCCTTGCGGCGTGCGGCGGTTCGTGTTACAATGGCGTCGATTGATGAATTGAATAGGAAAGCCGCCGCGCTTATGGGCGCGGCCGATATCCTCGGGAGGAAGAGCATGACGAAGATCGGCGAAACCATCACGGAGGGGAAAGGCAAGCGCGTATATGCCACCGAAGACCCCGACGAAGCCGTCGTGTATTACAAGGACGAGGCAATCGCTTTTCATGGCCTGAAACGCGGGCGGATTATCGGCAAGGGAGAAATCAACAACCGTATCTGCGAATACCTGTTTACGCTGCTGGACAAACAGGGAGTGCCCAACCACTTTATACGCCGTATCGACGATCGGAGTTCGCTGGTGAAACGTGTAACCATCATCCCGGTGGTGGTGAAAGTGCGCAACATCGTTGCAGGAAGCCTGGCGCGCCGCACAGGTTACCCCGAAGGCACACGGCTGAAAAACACGGTGATCGAGTACTGTTTAAAGGATTCCGACCTGGACGATCCGCTGGTGAACCTTACGCACATCACGGCCATGGGGCTGGCCACGGCGGAGGAAATTCGCCAGATGGAGAAAATTTCTCTGCGCGTGAACGACATCCTCACCGGGGTGCTTCGGGAGATCAACATTGAGCTGATCGATTTCAAGTTGGAATTCGGCCGTTTCCACGGCGATGTTCTACTTTCCGATGAAATTTCGCCGGACACTTGCCGCTTCTGGGACGCGAGCACCCATGAACCTCTGGATATTGACCGTTTCCGCCGTGACATGGGCGACGTGGAGGACGCATACCGCGAAGTGCTGCACCGCCTGACCGGTTATGTATTTAAAGGCAGCGAGGAGGACGCTTAACATGTTTGAGGGAAAAACGCTGATGATCACGGGCGGCACGGGCTCGTTCGGCGAGGCGGTGCTTGCCCGCTTTCTGAATACCCCTATCCGTGAGATCCGCATTTTCAGCCGTGACGAAAAAAAACAGGATGATATGCGCCACCGTTACCAGAACGATAAGATCAAGTATTTTATCGGGGACGTGCGCGATCGGGATTCCGTGGCGGCGACGTTGTATGGCGTGGATTATCTTTTCCACGCCGCGGCGCTCAAGCAGGTGCCTTCCTGCGAGTTTTTTCCGCTGGAAGCCGTGAAAACCAACGTTTTGGGTACCGAAAACGTGCTGTCGGCCTGCATCGAGGCTGGTGTGCGGAAGGTCATCTGTCTTTCCACCGACAAGGCAGCCTATCCCGTAAACGCCATGGGCACTTCCAAAGCGATGATGGAAAAGGTGTTCGTGGCGAAAAGCCGCACCGTTTCGCCGGAAAAAACGCTTATCTGCGGTACGCGTTACGGAAACGTCATGTGCTCGCGCGGGTCGGTCATCCCGTTGTTTATCGAGCAGATCAAAGCCGGAAATCCCATCACCGTGACCGACCCGCAGATGACGCGCTTCATTATGAGCCTGGAGGAAGCGGTGGAACTGGTGCTGTTCGCCTTTGAACATGCGCAGACCGGCGATATTCTGGTTAAAAAGGCGCCTGCCTGTACCATCGGGGTGCTTGCGGATGCGGTGAAACGAGTTTTTCATTCCGACAAACCAAACCGCGTCATCGGGATGCGGCACGGGGAAAAAATGTTTGAAACGCTGCTGACCAACGAGGAGTGTATGAGCGCCGTGGACATGGGCAGTTTTTACCGCGTGCCCGCCGACGGTCGGGATTTGAATTACGATAAGTACGTTGTAGAGGGCGACCGCGACCGCAACACGCTGACCGAGTTCAACAGCAGCAATACCCAACTGCTTAC
>JADGQP010000065.1 GCA_017881705.1 Christensenellaceae bacterium | reverse complement strand
GATATGACCACCGGCTTCGTAGGCATCGGCTACGGCGACGCGACGATGACCCAGCAGGTTTCTGACCAGTTGAAGACCGAAGTCAGCGCGCTTTCGGACAAGATCATTAACGGCGAGATCGTGGTGGAAACCACGCGGTAGATCGTTCGCAATCAAAAAAGTGGTCTTCGCCACTTTTAAGTTTCGGGTATTGTTTGCGGCTTTACCGCAAGCTCCCCGCCCGCCCAGCACAGCAAGGCGATACGAAATCAGTCGGAGGACTTCGGCCCTCCGACACCTCCGAGAAACCGTGTTTTAACAGCGAGGCCGTCCGGCATATGCCGGACGGCCTCAACCATTTTCTGTTCATTATCCCTGCGCCCAACCGTTTAATCGGTCGATCAGCGGGCAGATCCCGCTCAGGTCGGGCAGACAATCGTCCACATAGGGCTGAAAACGGGGCTCGAAAGGCAGCAGATCCGGGATCATCACGCTGCGCGCGCCGGATGTGCGTATAGACTGCACGCCGTAGAAGCTATCCTCCACGCCTAGGCACTCGCCGGGCTTGCAGCCCACGGCGCGCGCGGCTGCCGTGTAAATATCCGGCGCGGGTTTGCCGTTTGGAACTTCGCCGCCGCATACCAGAGCGTCGAAATACCTGCCTATGTCCGGCATGGCGGCGAAATAATCGTTCACCAGCGCACGCACGGTGCTGGTGGCTAGCGCAATTTTGATATTCCGCTTTTTAAGCCCCGCCAGGCACTCGCCAAGCCCTTCCTTGCGTGGGAGGGAGCGAGTGCGGCTATACTCCGAAAAATACGACCGAAAACGGTCCACAGCCAGATCATAAGGGAAATCTTCGCCCAGCGCGGCGAGGTATATCCGCTTGCAATCAGCGTCGGGCACGCCAAGGGTGGTCAGGTAAAACGCTTTGTCAATCGGCCTGCCAAGTTCCGAGGCAATACGGCTCATCGCCTGAAAACCAAGCGTTTCGGTATCGAAAAGCACTCCGTCCATGTCGAACAATACTGCGCGGATCATAGAACCTCCCGAATTATCTGGTTTGTGTTTACGCGTCCAGCGCGGCGTGCAGGCCGTCCACCGCGGCGCTGACGATGCCGCCCGCGTAGCCCGCCCCTTCCCCCAGCGGGTACAGGCCGCGCAGCGCGCTTTGCCGTTTCTCGTCCCGAAGCAGGCGTACCGGCGAGGAGGAACGGGTTTCCGGCGCGGTCAGCAGCGCGTCCGGGTTGTCGAAACCCGTCAACCGTCTGCCCAGCAGCGGCAGGGCGAGGCGCAGGTTATCGGTGATAAAATCCGGCAGACATGCGCTAAGATCGGCCGGAAACACGCCGGGCCGATAGCTGGCGTGTATACTGCCCAAAGCGGTGCTGGGCCGCTTTTGTAAAAAATCTTCGATACGCTGGCAGGGCGCAAGATAACCGCCGCCCATACGGAAAGCCACGTTTTCCACACGCCTTTGCAGCTCGATGCCCGCCAGCGGATCGTCGGAACCGAAATCCTCCGGCCGTACGCCTACCAGCAAAGCCGAGTTGGCGTTTTCGCCGCAGCGCGAGTGCAGGCTCATGCCGTTGAGGTTCAGCCGTTCCGGCTCGCTGGAAGCGTTGATAACCCGCCCGCCCGGGCACATGCAAAAAGTATACGCCCCGCGCCCGTCCGGCGTGAGAACGTTTAGCTTATACTCAGCGGGCGGCAGGCCCGCGGTACCGGCGGCCTTACCATACTGCGCGCGATCGATCAGCGATTGCGGATGCTCCACGCGCACGCCCATGGCAAAGGGTTTGGGGCACATGGGCACGCCCAACTTCCGCAGCCAAGCGTAAGTATCGCGCGCGCTGTGGCCGATAGCCAGGTAAACCGCGTCGGTCGCAACAGCCCAGGACGCGCCCGATGCCGTAACGACCTGCACACCCGTAACTTGCCCGTTTTGAACCGTAAGCCCCGTTACCTTATGTTCAAACAGAATCTCGCCGCCCAGCGCCAGCAGGCGTTTGCGTATTTGTACCAGAACCTGCCGCAATACGTCGGTGCCGATGTGGGGGCGCACGGAAACCAGAATATCCTGCGGCGCGCCGCACTCCGCAAGCGTTTGCAATATGATGCGTACCGCGGGGTCGCTAAGCCCGCAGGTAAGTTTGCCATCGCTGTACGCGCCCGCGCCGCCCTCGCCAAAGAGTACGTTACTTTCGGGGTTTAGCATGCCGCTTTTTTCCAGCGCCGCGATATCCAGCGTGCGGGTTTCCACAGGCTTGCCGCGTTCCAGCAGCAGCGGCTTCGCGCCACGCACGGCCAGCCCCAGCGCGCAAAAAAGCCCCGCGGGGCCCGCGCCTACCACCACCGGCCTGGGCCTGGACGCGCCGTAGGGCGGGGCGTTCAGCGCAAACACGCTGTGCGCCTGCGCTTCCTCATCCGGCACATAGGCGGCCTGGTTGGGTTTGAACTTTGCCGCAAGAGCCTTTTCCGACTTAGGCGAAGCCATGCGCACATCCAGCGTTAGGGTAAAATGCACATCCCCCTGATCCCGCGCGTCCACGCTGCGGCGGCTTACCTGCGCTGAAAGCACGTCGCCCTCGGGCACGCGCATCTGCCCGGCGGCCAAACGGCGATAAAGTGCTTCGTCGCTATCCGCCGCGTCCTGAAGTGGCATCCTGATCTGGTGCAAACGTAACATGGACGCGTTTCCCTCCCCATTCCCGCCGGTATGCGGTACGCGACCATCCTACCACAACGAGGCTTACGCCGCAAGGCGGACGCTCAGGGGAAGCGTTATGCCCATGGCTTTCCTGCGGCGAAACATTGACAGTCCCCCGCCTGAATGATAGACTTAACGCGGGAAAGCCATCGCTTCGAATGACCGGCGTATGGTTTTTCCGGTTGCGCGGCACCTTCCGACAGGTTTGAAGGGGGGACCCGCCCCATGCGGTTTTGGGATGACGAAAGCGGCGCGGTGCAGCTGACCGGCAGCACGCGCTTGTATGCGCATATGTCCAGGGACGAACTGCTGAAAGCCTGCGCCCGCCTTGTTAAAACCCCCGCCGCGCCGGATGGCCGGGTGCAGGGGGATATCGTTTGTTTTCCGGCGTTCGCCGTGCCCGGCGGCAGGCTCAGCTGCGTATGTTTTTTACGCGGTGAGAAGCTGCACGCTGTGGAGTTTTTCGTGTCGGCCATCGGCAACCGTAAGCGCGCCGCCGCCGAACGCCAGCGCGCGTTCCTGTTTCAATGCCTGCGCTGTTCGGATCCTCTGCCGGACGACCGCGGCGGGGTGCTGTTCCGTTGCCCGTTTGGAACGGCCATGGTGGCGACCGATCCGCGTTGCGGCGATGCGACGCTTCGCCTGACCTACCGCTAATTTATTTCACGGTTCGCCTTTGGGTTGCGCGGGCCGTAGTTACCGAGGAGGGGAATGTTGCGTGCCTGGCAATCTTTCGCCGATCATGCGGGATTATCTGGTTCGTTTTCAACAGTCAGCCATTAAGGAAACGGGTCGCAGGCCGCTGACCTGCCTGCGTACGCCCATGGACGAAAAACTGGTGCTGCCCGGCTGCCAGCGACCGGGTTATGCCTATTGGCAGCCAATCGCCTGGCCGGACGGCCAGCCGGTTCTGGGTGAAAACGCGGGCAGTTTTCACCAGAGCATACGGGACTATCTGTGCACGTGCCAGTTTCTGGAGATGCGTTTCCGCCTGCCGGTTGCGCCGATGAACAGCCCGCTGAGTTTTCTTTATAACCGCGTTTTTGAGGCTTACCGCAATACCGAGCTGGCTGCGCCCTCTCAGGCGCTCAACGAAGCGATGCTGTACCATCGCCGCTGCCCCGCCGAGCCGCTGGCATACGGCATGGCCGCCACCTGCGACGGAGGCGAGCCGCTGCTGGTGCTGCTCGCGGCCGAGGACGGGCAGATGTTTGTGCGCCGCGCGGAAAATGACCCAAAACCCGTGTACTGCCGCCTTACGGTGGAAAGATTGCTGCCCAAACTGCAATTCGTATACGATTTTTAGCGTTCAGTCAAAGGAGATTGCCATGGATTATCTTGCGTACGGAACCCTCGGCTATGCCGGCTTGCCCGCGGAAACGCTGCTGGCTCGCGGCAGGGCTCTGTTTGCGCAGTCGCAGCCGGCGTCCCCGCCGCGCTTTGGAATTTTCCTGCCGTTATTTCCGCGCGAGCTTACGGTGGATATGCCCTATATTGGCAAAAAGCGCGGCGCAAAAACAGCGCCCAACGGTTTTTCAATCGACCCGACCGAATACCACGCCAGACTGTGCGAGCGATTCCCCGATTTATACGCGGGCGACAACCGGCTGCGCAATTTCACCTATGACGGGCGATATATCGGCACGGGCGTGTTTACCGTAGACGATGCCTGGGCGGACCGGTTTCCGCAATACCAAGCCTTTCTGGGGGATAAACTCTGCGTATACCTGATCGGCGGGGGGAGCCAGGCTGTGGCGGTGCCGGAAAGCGTGTACCCGCGCGGCGGCGGGATGCTGGCTGCGGCGGAGGAAGCGCTGGGGGTAACGGAGCGCGCAGGTGATTTTGCTCGCTACGCGCTGGATCGCGTGAGCGCGGGACAAGCATACGACGCGGACGCTTTTGCCGCGGATTACCTTCAGGCCGAAGGATTTCAGCCGTTCTGTTTTACGCAGCCCGAATTGGAAGCCGCACTGCAGGAACTATCGGTTTATGCAAGCCTGCGAGGTGATGCTGCTCGCCCGGCATGCTATACCCGAAACGCGAGGCTCTCCCAACGCGTGCGCCTGTACGTGCCCATGCGTTACGCCTGCGACCGCTTTGTGCCCCAGCTGGCGGATGAACGCTCGACGAAACTTACGCAGCTATACTTTGCGGATAACGATTTTATTGGAGATCTGTGGATTCCTTACGCGGATGCATATACCTGCGTAGACCGGCGCACCATGGCGCTGGACGCGCGTGCGCTTTGCGAGGCGTTCCAGATCGCGCCGCGTTACGACCCCGAAACCGGCGGCGGGCGCTACCCGGACGCGGTGCGTGTTGCGGCCGTGCGCGATTCAACGCTTATGCCGCTGGCGGCCGAAGCCCGCAATAACCCCGCCTACGGCAGCGGCCAAAGCCCTCAGGGCGGGCCAGCCATGCAGGTGTGTATTCCCGATAGCCGCGAGCAGGTTCGTAGCCGTAGGATGACAATCGAAAAATGCTCCTTTACCGTCGGCAACCTCCCGGTTGAACCCGAACCCTACCGCAGGATGCTGGCGCTGGCCATGCTGCAGGAGCATAAGGGTCGGCTGGTCGACGCCCTGTACCGGTGTGAAACCGCCCTTCGCCTGATGGATCCGGAATCGCCCGCGTACGAAAAAGCGTGCGTTATGCTGACCAAGCGGGCGGACAGGCTCGCCTCAACCGTGGAAAAAGAAACCGCGACGCTGGACAGCGCGCCCTTGAGCGGGTACGACGCCGAGATTGACTACCTTCACCGTATGGGACTAAAGCGGGAAGACGGGGCAGGTTTTACGCGAAACGAGGAAACGGAACGCGGTATCGAGGGCGGATATGCCATGCGTGCCGCGATGCTGCGCAGGCCTTATGCCGAAACGGAAGAACCGCCGCCCTTTCCCGAGACGGACGATGGGGAGGATGAGCCCCTGCTGTCCGAAACCGCCTTGCGGAACGCGGATGCTGCGGGCGGGGAAACGACATAATAAACAGCTGTTTTCTTACTTTCCAATAATGCAACAAGGGGGAAACCACCTATGAAACTGACGCCTCACGATATCGCCAAAATGCTGGATCACAGCACCCTGCAGCCCTACCTTACGCAGGAGGACGTTCGTACGGGGTGCGAGGTCGCCCTGAAATACGATACCGCCAGTGTCTGCGCGCGCCCTGGGGATATGAAACTGGTGGCGCAGATGCTTAAGGGAAGCGACGTGCACGTGTGCACGGTTATCGGCTTTCCACACGGCAACCACCTGCCGGAAATTAAGCTGGCCGAGGCGAAAGCCGCGCTGGACGACGGCTGCGTGGAACTGGACATGGTTATCAACATCGGCCGCCTTATCGCGGGCGATGATCGTTACGTGCAAAACGAGATTCGTGCGATCTGCGAGCTTGCGCACAGCCGCGATGCCAAGGTGAAGGTGATCCTCGAAACCTGCTACCTGAACGACGATCAGAAGGTGCGCGCCTGCAAGTTGGCCGCCGGCGCGGGTGCGGACTGGGTAAAAACCAGCACAGGCTACGGTTCCGCGGGCTGCAAGGTGGAGGATGTGCGCCTGATGCGTAAAAGCGTGCCTCCCGCCTGCCAGGTAAAAGGCTCCGGCGGCATCCGTGACCTGGACACGGTGCTGGCTGTACGCGCCGCGGGCGCCACGCGCTGCGGGGTATCGGCGACGGAAAAGATTATGGCCGAGGCGGAAAAACGCAACGCCGAAGGAACACTTTGCGAAGCGCCCACCGACGCGAAGGAAACGGATGCTTCCTGCGCGTATTGAAGAACGCTGAAAAACGTCGCGGGTTCCAAGATTTTTCTTGACAAACCCTCGGACAATTTGATATGATCGTCATTGGCATCAATAAACTCCGCCAGCCCCGGACCGTTTATTGTATCAGCGTATGCCTGCTGACCATCAGGCGTCGCACAGGAGATTGGAAACAGCTTTCCTTAAGGAGGAAACTAACTTGAATACCTACATGGCCAAAGCCGAAGACGTACAGCGCAAATGGTTTATCGTGGACGCGGACGGCGCTGTGCTGGGCCGTCTTGCCAGCCAGGTTGCCAACGTGCTGCGCGGAAAACATAAACCCATTTACACCCCGCACGTGGATACGGGGGATTACGTGATCATCATCAACGCCGACAAGGTGGTGCTCACGGGCAAGAAGCTCGACCAGAAGATCTACTATCATCACAGCGGATATCCCGGCGGGCTCAGCGAAACGCTCTACCGTACCCTCATGATCGAGAAGCCTGACTTCGTCGTAAGAAAGGCAATCATCGGCATGCTCCCCAAGGGTCCTCTCGGGCGCCAGATGGCAAAAAAACTTCGTGTGTATGTTGGGCCTGAACACGAGTATGAGTCCCGCAAGCCCGAAAAACTGGAAATCAAGTAACGGACGCGTAAAGGAGATAGGATACCATGGCTAAGGTAGAATACAGCGCCGTCGGCCGTCGAAAAGAGGCTATTGCCCGCGTTCGTCTGGTTGCCGGTGACGGTAAAATAATCGTAAACAAGCGTGATCTGGATGGGTATTTCGGTCTGGAAACCCACAAGATGACCGTTCGCCAGCCCTTGGAACTCACCAAGGCCGGCGGTGAAATGGATATCCTGGTCAGCGTTCACGGCGGCGGCCTCAGCGGCCAGGCGGGCGCAATCCGCCACGGCATCAGCCGCGCGCTGATCAAAGCCGACCCCGAACTGCGCGACAGCCTTAAAAAGGCCGGTTTCCTCACGCGCGACCCGCGCATGAAGGAACGTAAAAAGTACGGCCTCAAGGCCGCCCGCCGCGCGCCCCAGTTCAGCAAGCGCTAAACGGGACGGGGTCGGGAGCGTATTTTTCCCATCGCAATGTGTTCGGTTTACCGAATCGATGCGGGGGCCGTTCGCGGATGCGGGCGGCCCTCTTGTATATCTGCCGACCCAAGGAGGCACTTATGTCGACCTGCTATCTGGTAGGCGCGGGCGATTTTACCGCACGCGACTTTGCGCCCCAAAACGGCGATTTTATCATCGCCGCGGACGCGGGCTACCTTGCGTTGGCAAAACTGGGCGTGCGGCCCGGGCTGCTGGTTGGCGATTTTGATTCGCTCGCCGATCGCCCGGAAGGGATTCCCCTGCGCATCTTCCCCGTGGAAAAGGACGATACGGATATGGGTATCGCCATCGCGGAAGGGTGGGCGCGCGGCTACCGCGATTTCGCGCTTTACGGCGCGGATGGCGGTCGCGCGGACCATACGCTGGCCAATCTGCAGCTGTTGGGTGGGCTAAGCCGTCGCGGCGCGCTCGCGCGTATGGTTTGCCCCCGTTACGATGTGTTCGCCCTTACGCACGGTACGCTTATCCTGCCCGAAAGGCCTGCCGGAACGTTGGTTTCCGTGTTTTGCCACGGCGCGCGCGCGCGCGCCGTAACGCTGGAAGGACTTAAATTTCAGCTGGATCAGGCTACGCTTACGTGCGACAGACCCCTTGGCGTAAGCAACGAGTACGCGGGCGGCAAGGCGAGCGTAACGGTTGGGCGGGGTACGCTGCTGATATTTACGGCGCTGTCGCCTAAAAAATAAAAGCCTGTTCCCGAGAAAACGGAGGGTTGATGCCCTCCATTTTTTATAATCCGGCGTTGCCGGTAGTGTGTTCAGGATGCGGAAAAGAACCTGAAAACCATAGAAAT
>JADGQP010000064.1 GCA_017881705.1 Christensenellaceae bacterium | reverse complement strand
CTACGTGCTGTTTGACCGTATGCGCAAGCGCGGTTTCAGCGATGAAGCCATAACGGATTTCGCCGGTGAAAACTTTGCGCGGTACCTGAGTAAAATTTAAACCGCCGTATTGCCGCGCCCCGCTCCCTTTGGGGAGCGGGGCGCGGTGTTTATTTCGCGTAAGCCTCGTCCATCTCGGCCTGCAGCTTTTTAAGGGATTCTACAATCGGCAGGTTCTGCGGGCATTTCTGCTCGCATTGCCTGCACTTAACGCATTGCGAGGCCTTGGCATTCGAGGGCAGAGCCTTTGTCCAGCGGAAGGTCACACCTTCCCCGGGGCCGTACATGCCCAAATGGTTCCACGCCTCGAAATTCGCGGGGATGTCCACGCCGTGGGGGCAGGGCATACAGTAGCGGCAGCCCGTACAGCCAATTTTTACGCGGCTGTCCAGCCGCTTGCCCACTTCTTCTATCGCGTCCATTTCCGCCTGGGTCAGCGGGTTTTCCGTTTCAAAGGTTTGCAGATTGTCCCGCAGCTGTTCCATCGAAGACATGCCGCTGAGGATCACTTTCACATTGGGGTGATCCGCCACCCAGCGCAGCGCGAAAGACGCGTCCGACGCGCCCGGATTTACCTTGCGGAAAGGCTCGGAAACTTCTCGGGGCAGGTTGGCCAGCACCCCGCCCTTCACCGGCTCCATCACCACCACCGGTACGCCCAAAGCAGCCGCCAGCTCGTAGCCACGGGTGCCCGCCTGTATGTTCCGGTCGCGGTAATTATACTGGATCTGGCAAAAATCCCAATTTCGGTAGCGTAGGATACGCTCAAATTCCTTGTAGCTATCGTGAAATGAAAACCCCAGGAAACGAATTTTTCCTTCCCGCTGCAGCTGTTCGCAATATTCAATTATGCCCAGTTCCACCGCGCGGTTGAACGTTTCTTTATTCAGCGCGTGCAGCAGATAAAAGTCGATTGTTTCCACCTGCAGTTTTTGCCGCTGCTCTTCAAAAATATCCTTAGCTTGCGCAAGGGTGCGGATCATGTACATGGGCAGTTTGGTGGCGAGAAAAAACGAGTCGCGCGGATAACGCTTTAACATCCGGCCCGTGACCCGCTCGCTTTCCCCGCCGTGGTACCCGTAGGCGGTATCGAAATAACGGACGCCAGCCTGATAGGCCAGGTCGAACATGAGCGCGGTCTGATCCTCGTCGATGGTGTGTTCGGGCGTTTGCGGCAGCCTCATGCACCCAAAACCGAGCAGCGAGGTTTGAACGCCCAGCTTTTCCAGTTTGCGTTGAATCATAGGTTTCTCCTTTGTTCTGTTGTACGGTGAAACACTCCTCACGCTTCGCACGCGGATAACATATTGATGATACGCCGTCGCGGCGGGAATTTCAACCCTTCGGCGCTGTTAACTATCATTTATGGGCACACTAAAAAGCGGCCCCGCGAGGAGGCCGCGCTTGTGTAACTTATGTAGGACATTTTTTGTATCGGTTCGCTTTACCAGGCCGTTTGCGTGTTCGCCGATCAATCCGCATTGAACGTGCGTACCCGAATCACGCCTGGCAGAGCGCGAATCTCGCCGATCAGCTTCTCGTCCGGATGGTCGTCCAGTTCCAGCACGGTAACGGCGATCTCCTTACGGCTCTTGTTTTGCATGTTGTCGATATTGATGTGCCTGGCGCCGATCGCCGCGGAAATGGCGCTGACCATGCTGGGCACATTTTCATGGATGACCAGCACGCGGTTTTCATCTCCGCCTTCCACGATGATCTCCGGAAAGTTCACGCTGTTACGAATCAGGCCAAACTCCAGGTAATCCCGCAGTTCGTAGGCAGCCATCCGAGCGCAGTTCTCCTCGCTTTCGGGGGTGCTGGCGCCCAGGTGTGGAATGAGCACCGCGTTTTTAACGCCAATCAGCTCATCCGCCGGGAAATCGGTCACATAGCTGGCCAGCTTTCCGCTTTCCAGCGCCGCCTTCACGGCAGCAGTGTCCACCAGCTCGCCACGGCTGAAGTTGAGCAAATGCACGCCTTTTTTCATTTTGGCGATCGCGGCGGCGTTAATCATCGGTCCGTCTTTTTCGTTATACGGCACGTGCAATGTCAGGTAATCGGCTTCAGCCAGAATCTCGTCGCGGCTGTTGCAGCGTTTAACGGAACGGCTAAGCGACCAGGCGCTTTCCACGCTGATAAACGGGTCGTACCCCAGCACTTCCATCCCAAAGCCCTGTACGGCGGTGTTCGCCACGACGGCGCCGATAGCACCCAGGCCGACCACGCCCAGCACCTTGCCACGCACCTCCGGCCCCACAAATTGAGATTTGCCTTTTTCCACCAGTTTGGGAATCTCCTCGCCCTTGCCTTTAAGCGTTTGCACCCATTGCACGCCGCCCGTTACATCGCGGCTGCCCAACATCAGCGCGCAAGCCACCAGTTCCGCCACAGCGTTGGCGTTTGCGCCCGGGGTGTTAAATACCACGACGCCATGGCGGCTGCATTCGTCCACCGGGATGTTATTGGTTCCCGCGCCAGCCCGCGCAATCGCCAGCAGATTATCGGGAAAGTTCATGCCCTGCATGGAGGCGGAGCGTACCAGAATCGCGTCCGGCACGGGTTCCTCGCGGGCGATCAGGTATTTCTCCGCGTTGAGGCTCTGGTGGATCACATCGGATATTTCATTGAGCGTTTGAATTTTATACATGCTTGTTGCTCCTTATCGCTTTGGTTGGGGGTTGTTCCGTCGCGGTGTACGAAACTGAGGCTCAGGCATTTTCCTTTTCAAACTGCGCCATCACGGCCACCAGTTTTTGTAGGCCTTCCACAGGCATGGCGTTGTAGATGCTGGCGCGCATGCCGCCTACGTTCCTGTGCCCCTTGATATTGAGCAATCCGTTTTTGGTGCACATCTTAACGAATGCCTCGTCCTTGGCCTCGTCGCCGGTTACGAAGGTAACGTTCATCAGCGACCGGTATTCCTTTACCACGGGGTTATGGAACAGCTTGCTCCCGTCCAGATAATCGTAGAGGATCTTTGCCTTGGCTTGGTTATACTCGTAAAACGCGGGTACGCCTCCGCGGGCTTTCATCCACTCGCACACCAGTTTCACCATATAAATGGCGAAGGTGTTGGGCGTGTTGATCATGCTTTCATTCTTCGCCTGTATTGTCCAATCTACGACCTTGGGGCAAAGCGGGTCAGCCTTCCCCAGTAGGTCTTTACGCACCATCAGCACGGCCATGCCGGCAGGCCCCATATTTTTCTGTGTGCCCGCGAAAATCACGCCGAAGCGGCTTACATCAATTGGTTCGGAAAGGATATTGCTGCTTGCGTCGCCCACCAGCGGTACAGTGCCCGTATTCGGCAGCTCAATATAGCGCGTGCCGTAAATGGTATTGTTGGTGGTAATGTATACATAATCCGCATTCGGCGTAAACTTCGCCGTTTTCAGGTCGGGGATGCGAACATAGTTTTCGGCGCGGCTGGAGGCCGCGATGTTCACCGTGCCGTACTTTTTGGCTTCTTCGGCGGCCAGGTGCGCGAAGTTGCCGCTGTCGATATAGTCGGCCACGCGGCTGCCGGTCATCAGGTTCAGGGGTACGGCGGAAAATTCCAGGGTGGCGCCGCCCTGTAAAAAAAGCACCTCGTAATTTTCCGGTACGCCCATTAGTTCTTTAAACAGCGCGAGTGCTTCGTTATAAATATCCATAAACATGGAACTACGATGGCTCATTTCCAGCACGCTCATGCCCTTATCGCCATAGCACACCAGTTCCGCTGCCGCTTTTTGAAGCACGCTTTCGTCAATCATCGAAGGGCCGGCCGAAAAGTTATACACTCGTTCCATCGTCAGGAGGCCTCCTTATCTTTGCTTACGAAGTTTACCCATGTGGTTCCCATTCCCACCCAGCGTTATGCGGGACGTTTTGTGCCCTATGGGCGTTTCTCGTACCGCTTGGACGTATGATAACGCACGCCGTATCCAATTGCAATAGCTATTTTTGTCCCGCAGGGCAAATATAGTCCCGCATATTCGAATAAAATACAGCGCAATCCATTATCATATAACAGATTGCGCATATTAACCGAAAATGATTACAATTTGATTAAATATGATCCGGTTGGTAAAAACGGGCCAATTCTTCCTCCGATTCGCACACATAGGTAAAACGCTTCACTGCTATGCCCTCGCGCTCCACCGTTTCATTCCACATAGCCAACGGGCGTGCCCAATAGCCGCGTTCGCCATAAAGCGCCTGGTAGATCGCCAAGGGTTCCCTGCTTTCCGTATGCTCGGCCACCAGCAGCAGGCGATAATAATTCCCCTTAAAATGCCGGTAAACGCCGGGTTTGGGCGTATCCATGCCCTGCCCCCCTTTACATGGTATGCGTGTGCTTCCACTCCAGGTATTCCTCAAACGTTCCCACACGATCCAGGCAGCCGCTGCCATCCGCGGGGATTTCGATGATGCGGTTGGCTACCTCGTCGATAAACTGATGGTCGTGCGAAGCGAATAACAGATTGCCTGGGTATGCGGTTAAACCGCCTGAAAGCGCGGTGATGCTTTCCAGGTCGAGGTGGTCGGTCGGCTGATCCAAAATCAAGGCGTTCGCTTTGCTCATCATCAGTCGGCTTAGCATGCAGCGTACCTTTTCGCCGCCGGAAAGTACCTTGGCGGGCTTGTACACATCATCGCCGGAAAACAGCATCCGACCCAGGAAACCGCGCAGATAGGTTTCCGTCTGGTCGATGGAATACTGGCGAAGCCACTCGATCAGCGTACCGTCGAAGTGCTCGAAAAACGATGTGTTATCCTTGGGAAAATAGCTCTGCGTAATGGTTACGCCCCAGCGGAAAGTGCCCGCGTCCGGCTCCATTTCACCGGTGAGGATTTTAAACAGCGCCGTAGCGCCCGCCTCGTTGTCCCCCACGAAGGCGATTTTATCTCCCTTGCCTGCGGTGAAGGTAACATTGTTGAGCACCTTCGCGCCGTCCACGGTTTTCGTAAGCCCTTCCACAAACAGGATGTCCTTGCCGGCCTCGCGTTCCGGCTCGAAGCCCACGTATGGGTATTTGCGGCTGGAGGCGGGCATATCCTCGATTTGGATGCTCTCCAGTATTTTTTTACGGCTGGTCGCCTGCTTGCTTTTGGATTTATTGGCGGAAAAGCGGCGGATAAACTCCTGCAGGTCGCGAACCCTTTCCTCGCGTTTCTTGTTCTGGTTGCGCATCAGCTGTTGGAAAAGCTGGCTGGAATCGTACCAGAAATCGTAGTTACCAGCGTACATCCTGCAGGTGGCATGATCCACGTCCACAATGTTGGTGCACACGGCGTTGAGGAAATGGCGGTCGTGGCTTACCACGATCACGATGGCGGTACTGTCGATTAAAAACTCTTCCAGCCATTCCGTGCTGTCCACATCCAGGCCGTTGGTCGGCTCGTCCAACAGTATGATCGACGGTTGGCCGAACAGCGCCTGCGCAAGCAGTACCTTCAGCTTTAACCGGCCGTCCAGCGCGCCCATCAGGGAAACGTGCAGTTCGCTGGGCACGCCAAGGCCATTGAGCAACCTGGCGGCCTCGGTTTCCGCGTCCCAGCCGTTCATTTCGGCAAATTCGCCTTCCAGTACCGCCGCACGCTCGCCGTCCTCGTCGTTAAAATCCGGCTTGGCGTACAGCGCTTCTTTTTCCTTCATGATGGCATAGAGCTTTTGGTTGCCCATAATGACCGTGTCGATCACGGAATGTTCGTCGTATTTAAAATGGTCCTGCTCCAGGACGCTCATGCGATCTTCCTTGGTAATGGTTATGGTACCGCTGGTCGGCGTCAGATCGCCGGAGATGATCCGTAAAAGCGTGCTCTTGCCTGCGCCGTTGGCACCGATGATGCCATAGCAATGCTCGCGCTGAAAAAGTAAATCCACGTGTTTATACAGCAGGTCGCCCGCAAATTGCAGGCTGACGTCCGATACGGTCAGCATGGTTCCCCTCCTTGCCAAAATACATATTACCATAGCATGGATAACCATTTTTGTCAAAACAAATCAACTTTGGGCGATTTTTTACCATTTCTCCCTTTTCCCTGCGCAATGCTCCCATCAATGGTAATACAAGTAAAAAAAAGACTGCCCCTTGTATGCGGCTTGTGGCTTACGCCAAGATATGGTATGATATGCTTAATGTTATGGGAGGCGCTGAGATGAGCGATTCCGGAACGGTGGAACAGGAAACGCCGTATCAAGAAAACGGCAGGAGAGTCATCCCCGTATGGAAAACAGAAAGCTCGCGGCGCGCGATAACCGTATTTTCGGCGGTGTGGATCGCCGCAATGCTGTTACCCCTATTTTTATTATGCTTTTATGCCCATCCCCTGCATGATGATTATATTCATATACAAAGCACCGCCGAAGCCTGGGCGGCTACCGGCTCGTTTATGCAAACACTCTCGGCCGCGTTTACACGCACGGCCTACCTGTACAATACCTGGCAAGGCACGTACCTGGGGATGTTCCTTTCCTGCTTCACCCCCATGGCGTTTTCAAGCACGCTGTATTTTATAACCCCCCTGTTGACGCTTTGCGCGCTTGCGCTGTCGGCATGGTATCTTGTACACGCCGCCGCCCGCGCGGTTTTTCACCTGTCCGCGCGTAATGCCCTGCCGGTGTATGCTGTTTTGCTTACGCTGTGGCTTGGCTACCTGCCCGGGGCGGACGAAGCGGTATACTGGCAGTCCGGAACCCCGTATGCATACAGCGCGGTGATGCTCGCGCTGATAGCGGGGTTGCTGATAAAGCAGCATTTTCAAGCCCCGCGCGTACGGCGAACCGTCGCGCTGGCCCTATGCGGTGTGGTGCTAAGCGGGCTTACATACCCGCTGGCCCTCGGGGGAACCCTGGCGCTGCTCTTTATCACGCTTTGGGCCTACAAGCGCCATTCCCACGCGGCGCGCGGCGCGCTGCTGGCCTTTGTGTTCGCCGCTGTGT
>JADGQP010000063.1 GCA_017881705.1 Christensenellaceae bacterium | reverse complement strand
TACGGAAACCCTGCTGGGGCTTACGTTTGATATTACACCACTTTCCTTTTTCCAAGTCCATCCCGTACAGACAGAGCGTATGTACGCCAAAGCGTTGGCCTTTGCGGCGCTTACGCCTAGCGACACGGCGGTGGACGCATACGCGGGTGCGGGCACTCTGACACTTTGCATGGCGCAAAAATGCAGCCGTGTGGTCGGGTTGGAAATCATACCTCAAGCCGTGGAAAGCGCACGCCGCAACCAGGCGACCAACCAAATCCCCAACGCGGAGTTTTGCATCGGAGCGGTGGAGGAAATGCTGCCCAAGTTGATCTCACAAGGGCTGCGTCCCGACGTGGTGATGCTGGATCCGCCCCGGAAAGGTGTGGAGCCGGCCGTGATTGAGGCGATTCTTGCAGCCGTGCCAAAACGCGTGGTATATGTGAGCTGCCATGTTCCCACCCAGGCAAGGGACGCCGCTCTGTTGGCGGCGGGCGGATACCGTTTCGCAGGTTGTCAGCCGGTGGACATGTTCTGCTACGCGGGCGGCGTGGAAAACGTGCTTTGTATGGAACGCGAATAAAAACAAAACCCCTTCCGATTAAAAGCGGAAAGGGGTTTTTAGTTTCACAAACCATATTGCGATGGTTCAGCCAACTTTCGCGGCACTGGGAATGGCGGTGAGGTGCGCGCTTTGCGCTTCCAGCGCCGTCTGTTCGATCGGCTCAAAACTGTTTTTTCTCGCGGCGTCCAGCGCCGCTTCGGCCAGCACGCGGTGCCCCTCGTTGTTGGGGTGGATGCCGTCGACGCACATCAGGCTTGTGTAATCTTTGCGGGCTAAAAACACATCGCGCAGGTTCAGAAGCTCGCAATGCGTTTCGCGGGCGACATCTTGCATGGTGTTAGCGTAACGTTCCTGCCAGCGGTAAATATGCTCCACGTCTCCAAGCGCCGTCAGCACGTTTTTCGCGCTTAACCCGCGCGTAACCCACGCGAAATATCGTTTGGCGTCCAGCGGCAGCGGCGTTACCAGTATAGGCCGCATGCTTCTGGCGCGTATCTGCGCCACGAACATGGCCAAACCCGCCGCGTAATCTTTCAGGTCCACACGCGCCTGTATGGGTTCCTCGGGGTGCTCGGCCACGGTTTTCCAGTCCAGGTCGCAATCATTGCCGCCAAATTCCACTGCGCACAGCGCGCCGTCGACAGGCTGGAATGTTTCAAACCAATTCAGCCCATCCATAACCGTAGCGCCCATGTTGGAATGGTTAACCACTTTGCATTTCAATTCGGTTTCCAGTCGGTTTGCGCAGCGTTCGCGTGAAATAGCGTAACGCCCTTTTTGTTCGTCGTACAGCACGCCCCTGGCAAGCGAATCACCCCAGATATGTATTTCAGAACAGGTCATGCGTTATCACGTCCTTGTCATCTAGTATCGTTTACTAGTATACACCAACCATATTCGTTGTCAATAGTGTTAATGTGAAAAACTTGTTGTTTCACATATCGTGTGTTATACTGAAATAAATCCAATTATAACCCAGTTCGGAGGCGTTTCAATGGAAGACCGTCAAGTACTGTTTGCTTCCCGTTTGGAGTCGTTTTCACCCATTCCATGGGAACAGATACCGGATTTCGGGCTGTATATGGATCAGGTCGTAACCTTTGTAGAACGCCAATGTAAAAGCCTTTTCGCGGATGGGGAACGCGTTTTTACCGCCGCGATGGTCAACAATTATGTTAAATTCGGCCTGGTGAGCCGTCCAGACGGTAAAAAATACGGGCGCGAACACCTCGCCCAACTACTGATGATCTGCGTGCTGAAACAGGCCGTTTCGGCCGACGGAATGAAAGCGCTTGTGAAACCGCCCGAGGGAGTTACGCTTCGGGAACAGTATGAACAGTTCTGCCGAACGGAAAAAGAAGTTTTTAATTCACTCGGCGCGGCCCTTCCCCTGCCGTCGGTGATGGTTTGCGCGGTACAGGGCGCCGCTTATCAGTTTTTGTGCAACGCGGTGCTGGCCAAACAACCGCTGCCTGCGCCGGAACCCCGGCACGCACCCAAACCTGCCGAGGTACCTAAACCCGCCGAAGCGCCCAAACCCACCGAAGCGCCCACCCCCGAAAAGGCCGCTGAAAGCGCCGAGAGAGCCTGATTTTCACCCCAAAGCTGCGTCGCTGTCCGGAGTGGCAACAGACGTGCCTGCCTTGACGCACCTGCGAAAAAAAGATATAATCCCATTATTGGTTCTGTTTTGTATAGACCGCAGTATTCAACACAACGCGAAACGGGGCGTAAGGCATGTTCAGGCGAAGAACGACGCGGGATTTCCCCGGCTTTCTTGCGCTTGTTTTCATATTTGCGTTATGTGTTGCCCTCGCCGCATACTCGGCGCTCTACCCCAAGGCCGACGGCATCCTCACCTACGAAGAGGGGCAAGTGACGATTGACGCCAGCCATACCGACCAGGGTTATGTGATGGTACAGCACGCCAAGACAAAAAAAACGCTGAAACTGCGCATTGCCAAGGATTCCGGCGACACGGTCACCTACGACCTGAATGAGGACGGCGAATACGAGTCCTTTCCCATCACGCTGGGCGACGGGCAATACAGCCTGCAGGTTTTCAAACAGGTTTCCGGCAAGCGGTATACGCGCGAAGCCAGTTACGATTTTACCGTTAAGCTCGAGGATCCAAACCTGCCGTTTTTATACCCCAACCAATACGTATGGTATACGCCGGAAAGCTCGGCGGTGGCAAAGGCCGCGCAGCTTTGCCAGGGGTTGACCAGCGACCGTGAAAAGCTAAACGCGGTTCGTAAGTTTGTGGTTGCCAATATTACTTACGATTATAAGCTGGCAAAAACCGTAAAAAACGGTTATGTCCCCGTCGTGGACGATGTTTTGGCAAAGGGCAAGGGCATCTGTTTTGATTATTCAGCTCTCACCGCCTGTATGCTCCGCTCACAGGGGGTGCCGACGCAATTGGTAATCGGGTACGCCGACGAAAGCTACCACGCCTGGAATAAAGTGCTGATCGACAGTCAATGGCTTCGTGTGGATACCACGGCGGAAGCTAACGATATGAAGGTTTCCAATTATACCGAGGAACGGATCAACTAGAAACTAAACCCGCAAGGAGGTAATCCCATGGCTCGAGAGCGGAAGAAAAGGCCCCCGACGGTGCGTATGGACGCGGAGGAACTATCCATTTTCTGCGAGCAGCTTGCGCTCATTCAGCGTTCTGGCCTGCCGTTGCAGGAAGGCATGGACGCGCTGAGCGAAAACTACCGGCAAACGCGTATGGCCGAGCGTTTCGAGGCGCTTCGTCAATCGGTGCTGGCAACAGGATCTCTGTACAGGAGCATAACGGATGTAGGCATCTTCCCCCTGTACATGCGCGAGATGGTGCTGATCGGTGAACGTTCCGGCGAAATGGACACGGTGCTGGAAGGCTTGGCGCAATACTATCATCGGGAAGCTAAGATTCACAGCGCGATTCTCAACGCGATCACCTACCCGCTGATTCTGATTACGATCATGGCGGCGTTGATCACGGTGCTGATTTCGCAGGTGCTGCCCATTTTTGAAGACGTATTTCGCAGTATGGGCATCGATACGTCTGCCGATCCGTGGATAGGCGCAGGCTTAACGGCAGGCCGTGTGGTGCTGATCGTCGCGGGGGCACTGATTATGCTTACGCTGTTATCGCTGCTGGCGATTCGCCTGGATCACAGCGGGCGTTTCCGCGCTCACCTTTTTCATTGGATCGCGCCGCTGAAGCGTATGGAGGAAAAAATCAACGCCAGCCGGTTCGCTTCCGTTATGGCGATGATGATGAAAAGCGGCCTTCCGTTGGATGAGAGCCTACGGTTGGTCACAAACGTTGTGGATTCCAACGACGTGGGCGACAAGGTGGAACAATGCCGCCTCCAGATGGAACAGGGGTTGTCCTTTCCCGACGCGGTGGAACGGTTGGGTATTTTCGAACCGCTGCACAGCCGTATGATACGTTTGGGTTTCCAGGCCGGCCAGGGCGAGACGGTATTAGCCAAAATCGCCACGCTGTACGAGGATGATGTGGACGAAGCGATCGTACGCGCCGTATCCACCATCGAGCCGACTCTTGTGGCGCTGATGTCCGTGATTATCGGCGCGATCCTGCTATCGGTCATGCTGCCTCTGCTTTCGCTGATGGGCGGCATGGCGTAGGCCGCTTTTACCAAAGCCGTGTAAAGGAGGCCGACAATGAAAGAGCGCTCGCTCATCCGAGGCGTCGTTATCACGATGGTATCGTTCCTGCTGGTATTGGTTCTTTTAATGGTGGGGCTGACCACGCTTAACTCGCAAAACGAAACCAAACTTTCCGAATCACTCAAAGAATCCGTAATGCGCGCAACCTTAACCTGCTATGCCGTTGAGGGGCGTTATCCCAACGACGCGGGATATTTGGAGGCTCATTACGGCCTCACATACGACCACAGCCGTTACATTGTATCTTTGGACGCTTTTGCGGACAACCTGCTGCCTGATATTTCCGTTTTGCGCATTGGGGAGGTATGATATGAATTCAAAGCGCGTATCTCTTTCCCACAGCATGCCTTCCGCGTTCCTGTTCCTACTGATCGGGTTATTCGCGGTATGTTCGCTTACGCTCACGCTGATCGGCACACGGGTCTACCGCCACGTAACCGATGATGCAGCCGGCAACAGCGATTCCCAAATGGTGCTAAGCTACCTGTGCAACAAGGTTCGCACCTTCGACACGCAGGGAAGCATAACGCTGACCACGCTTAATGGGATACCCGTTCTATGCCTGAGCGAGGATGTGGACGGCGAGCCCTATCAGACCGAAATCTATGTTTACCAGGGCACCCTGCGGGAATCCTTTGGCTCCGCGAGCGATCCGTTTAATCCGGAGAACGGCGAAAACCTGGTCGAAGTATCGGCGCTGCAATTCAGCCTGATTTCCCCGAACCTGCTGGAAACGACCGTGGTATTGCCAAACGGGGATACGCGCACCCTGCGCATGGCGCTGCGCGCAGGCCCCGCACAGGAGGCGAACTGAGCGATGCCAGACCGTCATAATAAATCGTTGCTGACAGAGCTTGTGGTAGTGGTGCTGTTCTTTGCCCTCTCCCAAGCCGTGATATTGCAGGTGTTTGCCAAAGCCGAACAAATCAACAGCAACGCGCAGATTCAGAACCATGCTATAATTCAGGCCGAGAACGTGGCTGAAACGCTGGCCGTAAGCGACACCGCGGAACAGGCGCTGCTTTCGCTGGGCTTCTTGCGTGACGGCGACGTTTATACATTGACGAATACGGAGGGTTACCGCCTACAGGCGGCAGTCAGCCGTCTTTCACAGCCCGCGGGAGAATGGGTTACAGTCGATCTAAAAGCCTTCCGGCAGGAACGGGAACTGTTTACGCTCCCCGTCGTGCGCTACCAGGAGGTGACCGCGTCGTGAAAAAGAGCTTCGGTGAATACCGCATCGGCATTGGCGCAAGCTCGGTGCTGATGATTCTGGTGGTCATCGCGCTGGCCGCGTTGAGCCTGCTGTCGCTTGGCAACGCGCGCGGCAGCTCCACCCTGTCCGACCGGAACCTTTCGATGACGCTCAGCTATTACCAGGCGACCGCCAAAGCGCAGCAGATGCTTGGCGCGATGGATGGGCTGGAAAAAGAATACGCAGCCGGATCGCCCAATGCGGATGGCTGGAACGCGCTCCTGGCCGCGCACGGACTACCGGATATCACGATTGATGAGGATGGAACCTTCGCCTTTTCGCTGGACGCGGGCGCGGGGCGCTCGCTTGCGGTGGAAGGCACGTTTACGCCCGACTCCGTACCACGCTTTACCCTGACACGCCACGAGCTTACGGCTGCCGCCGAAACGCAGGAACCCTCAATGAACCTTCTGATACCCTGACGATCCGCCGCGAGCATTGCCGCGGCCTCCCAAATGAAATAGAAACAGGTGACACGGAATGGATACAGTCGCATACCAGCTGGCAGATATTCTGCGGTTAATTCTGGAGAAGAAGGGCTCGGATGTTTATATCATCCCGGGCGCCAGAGTTACGGCGAAAATCAACGATCAGCTCGAGCCTCTTTCCCAAAACAAACTCACCCTGGACGACTGCGAGGATCTGATTCGCCAGATCTACCAGCAGGCGGATAACCGTTCTGCCAGCCGCCTGCAGGAGAACGGCGACGATGATTTTTCCTTTGGGCTCAACAAGTTGGGCCGATTTCGCTGCAATGCTTTTAAACAGCGCGGCACCCACGCGGCCGTGCTGCGCGTGGTGCCTTTCACTCTGCCGGATCCGGTGGCGCTGCACATTCCCGAGGCCGTGCTGTCGCTAAGCCACAGGAAGCGCGGCATGGTGCTGGTGACCGGGCCGGCTGGCAGCGGGAAAACTACTACCCTGGCCTGCCTGATTGATCGGATCAACAGCGACCGAAGCAGCCATATCATCACGTTGGAGGATCCCATCGAATACATCCATCCGCATAAAAAATGTCTGGTTACCCAACGGGAGATCGAAAACGACACGCTGGATTTCGCCCATGCCCTGCGCGCATCGCTCAGGGAAGCGCCGGATGTGATATTGCTTGGGGAAATGCGCGATTTTGATACCGCGCAGACTGCGCTGACGGCCGCGGAAACCGGCCACTTACTGTTCTCCACCCTGCATACGCTGGGTTCCAGCAAAACGATCGACCGCATTATCGACATGTTTCCCGCCACGCAGCAGCAACAGGTGCGTATTCAGCTTTCGATGGTACTTCAGGCTGTGGTGAACCAGCAGTTGATTCCCTCGACGGACGGCGGCATCATGCCCGCATTCGAGGTGCTGTTGGTAAACAACGCCGTATCCAATATGATCCGGGAAAATAAAACGTCTCAGATCGACAACGTCATTTACGCAAGCGCTTCGGAAGGCATGGTCTCCATGGACAACGACATTCTTAAGCTGTATCAGGGTAAGCGGATTACACGCGAAAATGCTTTGCTCTACGCGCTCAACCCGGATGCCCTGATAAAAAGATTATAATGGAGCGCATTCTGATTGTCGGAAGCAGCGGAGCCGGGAAATCAACGCTTGCGCTCGCGTTGGGGCGGAAAACGAATCTGCCCGTCGTCCATCTGGATCGCCTGTTTTGGCAGGCCGGCTGGCAAAGTGTAACGCGTGAAGTTTTCGATTCACGTTTGCTTAATGTGTTGTCGGAACCGCGTTGGATTATTGACGGGAATTTTGACCGTACCCTGCCCCCGCGCCTTACGCGCTGCGATACGGTGATTGATTTGGATTATCCGCGCCGCGCTTGCTTGACCGGCGTGATTCGGCGCGTTTTTACTCACTACGGTCGTGTTCGCTGCGATATGACCGACGGTTGCCCCGAACGGTTGGACTTCCCTTTTCTGCTCTGGGTCTGGAGATTTTCTAAAAATCAAAGGCCAAAGTTAAACTGCCTGTTGGCCCAAGCCGAGAAGAACGGGGTTACGGTGCTGCGCTTCACAAGCCGTAGAGCCTGCCGGAAATGGCTGAACTCGCTGCCCGAACCATTGATTCCGTAACATAAAATACGGCGTGGCACGGTGTAAAGCCGTGCCACGCCGTATTTTTCCGCATCGTCAGATCGTTCGCGTCAAGCCGCTATCGGCTTCTTATTCAACCTTTTGCCCGCCCTCAGGGCAGAATTTCGCGTCGGGTTTAAGCT
>JADGQP010000062.1 GCA_017881705.1 Christensenellaceae bacterium | reverse complement strand
TTTTACAGGCGGTGTTCTCCAAGATCAAAGCAAGAAAGAAAATTTAACCCGACTCAAAGGAACGGAAACCGTAACGCCGCCTGTCTGCTCTACGCAGACAGGCGGCGTTACGGTTATACGCGCCGGTCAGGCGCGCGACCAAAGCAGTTGACGGTTATCAAAGGCAAAGGTCAGCTTGCCTGTGTCCTTAAGCCAGGAGAGGAAAGAACGCAGGGTACTGCCCACAAGCACATACTGCTCCAAGGACATTTCCAGCCCGTATCGCTCAAAAATGCCGCGAAGAATCGTATCAAAATCCACTGGCGCGAAGCACAGCGAAAGCACGTGATCTGCGATGGCCAGAACCCGCGCCTGATTCAGGCGGCAAAGCGGGGCGATATCTTCCGCGGCGTCTGCGTGCGCGGGCACAAACAGGCGCGCGCTCATGCCCGCTACTTTTTCAAGCGTGTCCAGGTATGCCTGCACGTCGAAAATAAAAGGTACGCCATATTTGTCCAAAGTAGCTTCGCTGCTTAGACAATCGGCCAGGAATACCACATCGTCCGGCGTGCGGAAGCCCACCATGTTAAAAAAATGCCCGGGCAGGGGGATCACTTCCAGCACCCGTGGGAAATCCGGATGGTCAAAACCCAGTGCGTCGCTTTCCTGCGCCATTAAGAACTTGTGCCGAAGCTCCGCGCAGGGGTAACCCCCGTACAGAAAGGCAGGTTCCAGCAGCGGAAAACGAGTAAACGCGTTTTCAATACCGTTGGCGAACACCTTGCAACCCGTTTGGGCCTGAAGGTATTTATTGCCGCCGATATGATCGGCGTTGGAGTGGGTGTTTACGATCGCGTCGAGTTGCCAGCCCTTTTGGTCCAGAATCTGGCGTATTTTCCGGCCCGCGTCTTTATCGTTGCCGCTGTCGATGAGCACCACGTGGCCGGGCCGAGGCTCGTAAATGCCGATTTTCGCGGGACATTGCAGGTAATAACTGTGTTCGCCTGCCTGTATCAACTCAAACATGAAGGGCGCTTCCTCCCATGAAAAGGGTGTAAAAGGATAAGGGATAAATCTAACCCCCGACGTTTTAGCCGCGTCGGGGGAGAAAGAACGCCGGGCTGCAGGCGGCATAACGTCTACGCATTGTCCTCGTGGTCGGCGGCGTCGGTCGCGGGCGGATTTTCCTGCAGGGTACAATCTGCGGGATGCGCTTCACCGTTCTCGCCGTTGCTTACCGTGCATTCCACCGGCGCGTTGCCGTCAGCCTCCGCCTCAGCCGTGTCGGTCGCTTCGGGCGCTTCGGGCGATTCGGGAGGGCACGCGCACTCCGGCGTGGCGACCTTTGCGTATTTCTGCGCGCGCAACACGTTAAGGCGTCCGTCGATATCGCTAAGCTCCACCAGCATATCGGCAAGCGGCTGGGGCAGCGTTTCGCCTTTTTGCCAAAGCTCGAAGGCACGAAGATTGAAATTGGAAAGAATTTCGCGGCGCTTGTTTTCCAGGTTAATTTCGCTGGCCCGTAGTTTGGCGTTGCTGGCCATGTTGGACGCGGTAGTACCCACGGCCTCCATGCCTTTGAGGAGGGTCAGCCGGATTCTGTTTGAAAATGAGCTTCTAGCCATTCGGGTTCACTCCGTTTCCATATAGCGATATAGGTCGTCGCGCAGACGGTATAGCGTTGCGCCGCGCTTTTTCATGTTAAATACGTTGACCCACCAATCCATGTCCGCGTCCGCGTCGTACTGCAGGTAACCCCAGCGTACGCCGTCCACGCGCTTGCCGCGCATGTTGCTATCCGTCCAATGGATCATCTGGGTCGCGGGATCGTAATCGCGGATAACGTACAGGCTATGCGGCCCGTTGCCGCCCCCGTAATATCCGACGATCTGCAGAAAATCCCCTTTTTGAATCTGCACTATTAGTTTCTGCGCCAACGCCGCGTTTTCCTCTTTTGTCAGGCTGTCGTCGTACTTGAATTGCGCGGCGATCTCAAAAGGGCTGCCGTCCGCCGCGGTTTCGGGCCGCCATTCGATGCCGTAGTTGTAGGGCGCGCAGGCTTTTTTACTGTTGTTTTTAGGCATGTGCAGCGGCAAATCGGGGTAAGCGAGCATGCGGTATCCGGCGCTGTAGGTGTCAAACAGGCGCATCACAAAGTTTTTAC
Organism: Christensenellaceae bacterium; assembly: GCA_017881705.1. Taxonomy (GTDB): domain Bacteria; phylum Bacillota; class Clostridia; order Christensenellales; family Aristaeellaceae; genus CAXXOK01. The sequence continues at coordinate 4,068 of JADGQP010000062.1, read as the reverse complement.
AAACGCCGATATCGGTATCCGTCTGAGCGGGAGCGAAAGAATAGCGACTGTCCTGCGAGTTGGCGTAGGCCAGCGCAATCATTTTTTCGATCAGTTCCTCTTTTGGGGACGGGATGATTCTGGTTTCCTGAGCGCAGGCTGTGCCGGATGCTTTGGACGCATCCGCATAACCGCATACAATCAGCGTGGCTCCCTGTGTTTGGGGTTCATTGAATGTAAAAACATGCTCCAGCGTATCGCCGGCAGCCTCGAAAGTCAGCGTCTGGTCGGTAAGGCGCAGTTCCAGCGTGATCAGCGCCACATTTCGCCCCTGTACGCGCACGGTAAGCTGCCGGCTACCATCGTAGCTTTCGCCCACGGCAGGGGCGGCTATCACAACGGCAGAGGATGCCTGCGCGCCGTCGAGGGAGATTTCCGAGACATCCTCGGTGGCAAACGAGGCCGAAATGGGAACCAGCAACAATAAAAGCACCGCGATGATGCGGCGAAAAAGCTGACTCAATACGCATCACCTCACCCTGCGTACAGTATACCATAATTCGCGGATGCAAAACGAGCCACGACGAAAGCCGTGGCGTAAAACGTAGAAATTCTGTTTTGTTGGCTGCGCCTCGGCGGGAACCTCGGATTCGAATGTTTCAAGAACCCATTCCCGGAAAGCGCAGGCGGGCATCTGCCGCTGTTTTTCATGCGAACCGGGCGGTGATATCAGGCAAGTGGAATGTTTGTAAATATTCTCGTTTTCCCTTTGGAACTAGGCAGGGTTGCCCGGCCAGTAGGCTAGCAGCGAGGCGGGATTGCACTCGAAACTTGCGCTTTCCATGGGGATGATCTCGCCATCCAGGTTAAGCCGCATCCCGGGCGATACGAGCGAGCAGCGTTTGGCGCGGTAATGGTGGGCGATCTTCTTTTTCATCAGCGTGCCGCCCAGAAGAGCGGGCAGGTAAAACGGTATGCGCCAGCTGGGCAGGGGATCCACCACCATTACGTCCAGCAGCCCGTCGTTCACGTCTGCCGCGGGAAGGATGGGGATACCTCCGCCAATATAGCGGCCGTTGGCGATGGTGCACAGCATGTATTTGCCTTTGAGCTTGATGTTGCCGCCGATTTCCACCAGCATCTCAAACGGCTTGAAGGCCCTTATCGCGGCGATGACGCCATACAGATACGGCCATATGCCGCGCATGTGCTTCTTGGCGGTCAGCGCGTATTCCAGCACCATCACGTCAAAGCCGGCGCCGCAGACGTTGATAAAGAATGAATCGTTAATCATGCCGGTATCCAGCGGTTTGGCGGTGTGGGTAAGCACATATTCCAGCGCGTCTTCCCAACCTTTGGGGGTGCCGATCGCTTTGACAAAATCATTGCCTGTACCCGCGGGAATCACACCCAGGGCGGTATTTGTTCCCACCAGGCCTGCCGCGATCTCGTTGAGCGTTCCATCCCCGCCCACGGACAGTACCGTGGCAACGCCGCGCTCAGCCGCGCTCCTGGCCAAAACGGTCGCGTGCCCAACGGCGGTGGTATATTCTGTTGTGTGCTCCACGCCCCGTTTTTCCAAAATAGCATCGATCTTTTGTCCCACCGTCAGCGCATAGCCGGAACCCGCGATAGGATTGACGATTACTGTAATCATGTTACACCGTCCTGTATGAAATTATTCATATTCTAGCGTTTTTTAGGCCGAATGTAAATAGACTGTAAAAGAGAAGGTAAATGACTATTTGGCATGTTGTGATCCTTAACGAAAGTGAAATTCCGCTTGTTTCCTTTTGGGAAAACCGTTATACTAAAAACAATCCCAATGTGAGGAGGGGAAATGCATGTACAAGACCGGCGTGTATTTTGGGCGCTTTTGCCCGCCGCACAGAGGCCACCTGTACCAGATCATCGAAGCGTCGACCAAATGTGAAAAGTTAATCGTCGTTATTTCTGATAACGCCGCGCAGACGCAGGAAATCTGCGAAAGCGCGGGACTGCCGACCATTACCTACCAGCTGCGGAAACAATGGATATCCCAGCAGGTGCAGGATATGGAGCATATTGAGGTGCGCGTGCTGGACGAAACCGACATCGCCGCCTATCCAGATGGCTGGCCGCTTTGGAGCGAGCGGATGCGCCAGGTAGTGCCGGAAAAGATCGACGCGTTTTTCGTGGGCGACAGCGATTACCAAACAACGCTGGAAACCTATTTTCCCGATTCGGTAGTGGAGATGTTTGACCCCGCTCGTACCCGCTACCCGATATCCGCCACGGACATACGCAACGATATCCTAGGCAACTGGCGTTATATCCTGGGTTCCGCCCGCCCTTTCTTCGCCAAGAAGGTGCTGATTGCGGGCACGGAAAGCTGCGGTAAAACAACGCTGACCAAGTGCCTGGCAAAGCTGTACAACACCTCCTGGTCCGAGGAAGTGGGGCGTTATTATGCCCGCGATTACCTGGGCAACGATGAAAGCATCTTTACGGATATGGATTTCGGCCGTATCGCGCACCTGCAGTTCGAGCAGGATTATCAGGCGCTGCGCGCGGCCAACCGACTTTGCTTTTTTGATACCGACGCCACGTATACCGATTATTTCAGCGAACTGTACCTGGGACGCCGCAACCCGCTGGTGGAGGCCTATATCGACCATACGCGTTACGATTTGGTTCTTTTTTTAAGACCGGATGTAAAGTGGGTGGACGATGGCCAGCGCCTCAACGGGGTTCAGCAAAAGCGTATGGCGCTCAGCGACCGGCTGATGAACATGTACCAGTACCATGGCTTCGGCGATAAGATTATCGCTATCGGCGGCGATTATACCCAGCGCTTGGCTAAGGCGATCGAGCTTGTGGATCGGCTGATAGGCGGTGTGCAAACATAACGCGGGGTGTATGCGCATCACGGTTCGCCTGCGAAAAGCAGGATCGTTAATTGAAAAATAGCCTAGGCCGGTTTGGCTCGAGGGTGAGCCGGTCATCGCAAAGGGGCAAAGCCGCATGCGGCTTTGCCCCTTTGCGATGACATACGGCGCGCAAGCCCTTTTTCGCAGAGTCCATTAAACCGTGCCGGATTAAACCTACAGGCTCACGCTCGGCATACTGAATTTTTAAAAAGAGCATAAAACCGGATTGACAAACCCCCCGGGATATTAGTATACTGGAAATGTTAGCAGACTAACAATATAATTTAAGGAGGGAGCATGGAAAAGAAAAATGAAGTCACATGGGCCCTGCGGAGCTTGCTTAACCAGATCAGGCGGCTGTCCGAACAGCGAATGCCCAGAGACAGGCACATCACCCCGTCGCAGGGGCGGGTTATCGGCTACATTAAACACCATCCGGACGCGCCGGTTTATCAGCGCGATTTGGAGCAGGCGTTTCAGATTCGCCGCTCCACTGCGAGCGCGATGCTTAAAACCATGGTTAATAACGACCTGATTCGGCGCGAACCTGTCGCAAGCGACGCGCGGCTGAAACGACTTACGCTTTCGGCGCGCGCAGAAGAGTTCAGCGATCGCGTGGAGCGGGAACACGCGTATATTGAAAGCGTGATTACGCAAGGGGTAAACGACGACGCGATGCATGCTTTTTTCGCCGCGATCGCGCTGTTTGAAGAGAATTTAAAGCGGAACGCCAACCGGGAAACAGCGGCGCAGACGCAAATAAACGAGGAGGCAAGGGATGATTAAACGATTCGCCGCGTGTGTGAGAGAGTATAAAAAGCCGACGATTTTAACGCCTGTTTATGTAAGCGTTGAGGTGCTGATCGACGTGGTGATCCCGCTGGTCATGGCCAGCCTGATTGATCAGGGCATTTCGGCGGGCCGCATGGACATTATTTGGAAGTATGGCTTGCTGCTGGCGTTAAGTTGTGTGGTATCGCTGATTTTCGGCGCGCTGTCCGGTAAAAACGGTGCATATGCGTCGTCAGGATTTGCCCACAACCTACGTAAGGATATGTACGAAAACATACAGCGGTTTTCTTTTTTCAATATTGACCGGTTTTCGTCCGCCAGCCTGATTACCCGCATGACGACGGATGTGACCAACGTTCAAAACGCATTTCAGGTGATTATCCGCATC
>JADGQP010000061.1 GCA_017881705.1 Christensenellaceae bacterium | reverse complement strand
TCCAGGTGGGTCGCGGCCAGGTAGAGTTCCTCTACCGTAGGGATTGCTTCAGGCTCCGGCAGCGGTTCCGCGGGGCTGGGCATCGGCTTGATTTCGGGCATTGCGGGCGTATAGCTTAACAGCAGCGTCCCCTGCCCGTCCAATACGGCCAGCGTCACCTCATGGGGAGCGCACGCGCCTACGGCTGCGGTCAGCGTCAGCGCATTCTCCGGCGACAGAGTCGCGGTTTGCTCCAGCACCTTGCGGCCCCTCACTATCAACATAATCAGCGCGTCCCTGCGTACGCAGGAGGCATAAACGCGCACATCCGCCTTACCGTCCGCAATTTCTAGCCCCAATACGATTTCTTTGCTGGCGTTGCAAACACGCCCAACCTGCTTGTAGGGCATGAACACCTGCGTGAACGTTTTTTCTTCAAAAGGTTTAAGCCAGGAGAAATCCGGCTGATTGTCGGTGTATACACCGGTCATCAGTTCAATATACGGGCCATTGTCGTCGGTCAGGTTGCGGTCCCACGCCTGGCCGAAATCCCCACACCCCCACGTCCACTGCTTTTTCCCCGGGGACACGTGGTGGTCGGCGATGTGTAAAAGCCCGGCTTGCTCATGCTCATCATAACCGCCCATAAAATCGTAAGCGCTTTCGCAGGCCATATAGCTGGTGGGCACGGGAATGTTGCGGTATCGGCTGATATCCACGCCCGCTCCATAGTCGTGCTTGTAGTAAACGCCTGTGGCGACCGGGAAACGGGATACGTCCCGCTTTCCATGATCCATCACGGCATGAACATCCGGCGGAAAGATGGAACGGGTATACTCGTTCACAGCCACGGCGGGGTTGGCCCACCACAGGAACGTCTGCGGCAGAGGTGTACGGTTGTACAGCCTTCCCTGTATCTCCAGGTATGCGTGCCCGGGGTAGAGAGTCAGCGTCATCATACCCTTGGTGCCGTACATCACATCCACTTCGCTAAGCAGCACGCTGCAGCTCCCGTCAGGGTTTTCCCTTAACGTATATTCAACCGGCGAAAAGGTACTGGGTCGGTGATGCTGCGGCCAGTTAAACTCAATTCCGCCGCTTACCCACGGCCCCGCGAGCCCGACCAGCGCAGGTTTGATAACCTCGTTATAATAAACAAAATCATATCCGTTGGTTTTATCGTAAGCGCGCTGGATGCGCCCGCCCAGCTGCGGCAGCACCATCACGCGCAGATAATCGTTCTCCAGCCATACAGCCTGATAGGGCTTATCGACTTTTCGGTCGCTCAGGGTGTCGATCACGGGCAGAGGATATACCTTGCCGCTGCTGCCTTGATAGACGCGCTTTTCTAAAAACAAGGGATTGGGATCAGGCTGCCCAACCTCATACGTGGGTATGTTGACCTGTTCTTCCCATACCTCGGCGTGTCCCTGGACGTGGTTCATGCGAGTTCCTCCTTTGCGTCGGCTTCGCGTGGCCGGGGGATTCCCATCGACACTTATAATATCATAAATGCCTTCTGGTATGTTCGTATGCCTTGCGCTATCATTTTGAAAAATTGCTTTTACATTGGAGCAGGATAAATAGATGAATTGACGTTTCATCAATGCTTTGCTACAATACCGTAGGATTCTGATTATCGAAATTTGCAACGGAGGCGCGTATGAAAATCAAGGAGAAAGGCGTGCTGCCCACTTCGGATGTATACTTCCATACCGCAAGTGAAACGGCCAGGAACCTGTTTTTCTACATCCGCTGCACGGGCCGGTACCAGTGCGATGGTACCTATGTGGTTCGCAGGCAAAGCTACAACAGCTTTCTGTTGCTCTATGTGGTCAGCGGCAGTGGCTATGTGCAGCTGGACGGCCGCAACACCCCCATCGGCGAAGGCTCACTGATGCTGCTGGATTGCTACCAGCCCCACTGTTACGGTACAAAATCGGGCTGGGACATCCTATGGGCACATTTTGACGGAACACAGGCACGCGCCTATTACACAGCAATCGCGCAGAGCCACAACCTGTGCGTATTCCTGCCCGACCCCTACCGGGCCATGCGCTCGCTGGAAAAGGTTCTCCACATGTACCGGCATGAAAAGCGCGCCAGCGAGGCGCTTGTAAATCAGCACATTGTATCGGTGCTGACCGAGCTGCTCACCTTCGGTTCCGAACGAACCAGCGACAATACAGTCAGCATTATGGAGGAGTCCATCACCTACATTACCCAAAACCTCGACCAGCCTCTTCCGCTGGAAGAACTGGCGCGCCGCGCCGCCCTGAGTCCTTTCTATTTTTCACGCGTGTTCAAGCGGGAAACCGGCTATACCCCACACGAATACCTGATCAACGCGCGTGTGAACGCCGCGAAGTTCTACCTGAAGACCACGCAGCACTCCAACAAGGAAATTTCCTACCGCTGTGGATTTTCCAGCGAAAGCAGCTTCTGCACGGTTTTCAAGCGAATCACGGGAATCACGCCGCAGACCTACCGCAAGGGCGAGGTTTAAAGGCTTGGCAAATCGAACGAGAACGACCCGAGAGCTTTCGCTCCCGGGTCGTTTGTCTTGGCTGAAGCCTTAATTGGCGGCAGCGCCCATGACTTGCTGATAAGTTTCGGGCGTAACTTCGATTGCGTCTACGGCAGTCTCCTGCTTAACTTCCTTGCCGTCGATCAGGTCGAGAAGTACGGCGACAGAGCCTTTGCCAACGGAATCGGAGCTGAAGTACGCGGCAGCCTTCATGGCGCTGGTGCCTTCCTTCTTCCATTCGTCTTTGGCCATGTAAGCGCCCAGGCCTACGACGCAAGCGTCCTTGTCCAAACCGGCGGATTCAAGAGCGCGCAGAGCGCCGATGGTGCCTTCCTCGTTAGCGCCGGTAACCAGCCACTTGGTGATTTCCGGATGCGCGGTGAACACAGCGGCAGCGCCACTGTTGCCCTTATCGGTGGTGCCATCATAGTCGGTGGTGAAGATCTTGCTGGCGTCGAAGGTGGGGCACAGTTCGTTGAACTTGGCCAACTCGCCCTGAGCGCGCGGCACGCAGCTGGACACGGTGTCCATGGTCATGATCAGCAGACCGCAAGCGGGATCGCTGACGAGGTTGTTGTCAATGGCATAGTTGGCGATCCACGCGCCGTTGGCTTCGCCGATTACGTAGGCGTTGATGCCAACCCAGGGTGCGATCTTGGTGCCGCTTGCATCTTGCAGCGCGTCGTCGGCCGCAACCACGGGGATGCCGGCTTCTTTGAGTTTGTCTACAACGGCCTGGCTCATGGTCTGGTCAGGGATGCAGGTCACGATGCCCGACGCCTTGTTGGCGATGGCATTGTCGATGGCCTTCAGGTATTCCTCGGGGCTCATCTTGGCGTCCACAAAGGTGAAGTCGTAGCCCGCAGCCTTAGCAGCTGTCTCGGCGGCGGCGCCTTCGTCGATAAACCAAGTCTGATCTCCGGCCTTATAGATGCCGTAGATCATGCCTTTGCTCTCCGCTACTGCGGAACCGAGGCCCAGGACCAGAGCCAGAGCCAGTACGATCGCAAGTGCCTTTTTCATGGTGGTTCCCTCCTGACAATTTATTTGCAACACCGTTTCGGCGTTAGCAACATGGAAATGGGGTGTATGTACCTTGGTCATTTAAGCGTACAACAAACACGCCTTCCGCACACCCTGTTTGGGGAAAGTTCGTTTTATGCCGGTAGAGGAGGTCGGTCTTGAAAGCCATCTATCCCTTGTGGCTGCCATGCCGGGTGCAGGCACACACAAGGTGTATCAGCCGTTGCGCTTACTTGCCTCCAGCAGCTGGCGCTCGCGGTTTTGCTTACGAATAAAGTCGGAAGTCAGGGCGAACAGTAACAGCGCGCCCTTGGCAACGTACTGCCAGAAGGAGGGTACGTTGACCATCGTGAGCCCAGTGTTAAACGCCTGGATAAGGAACACGCCGATGATGGTGCCGCCCATGCTGCCCACACCGCCTGTGAACGATACGCCGCCCAGGATAACCGCGGTAATGGCGTCAAACTCCAGGTTGACGTTAGCGGCAGGCTGGCCGCTGTTCATACGGGCCGCAAATACGATGCCGCCGATGGCGCACAGTACGCCCATCATGATGAATGAAATCAGTACGATCCGCTTCGGGTTAAGCCCAGCCAGGCGCGCCGCGTCCTTGTTGCCGCCAATGGCATAAATGCTGCGGCCGAAACGGGTCTTGGCGAGGATAAACCCGAAAATAAGGAACGCCACCACCATAATCCATACCGCAACGGGAATATCCAATATGCGTTCCTTACCGATTTGGATGAACACCTTGTTGCTGATGGCTACAGGCTTGCCGTTGCAAAGAATGTACGCGAATCCGCGGATGATGGATTGCGTAACCAGCGTGGCAATGAATGCTTCCAGCTTGATACGGTTGACCATAATGGCGTTAAACACACCCACCAGCGCGCCCGCCGCGACGGTGAGGGCAAAGCTCACGGGAAGGCTGAAGCCCCGGCTCACTAAAAGTGCGGCCAGCACGCCGGAAAAGGCTGCCAGCGAACCCGGGGACAGGTCGTTCTGTCCCGCGATGATCAGATACGTGTGGCCGATGGATACAAGCCCGACCAGCGAAGACGCTACCAGTATATTTACGAAATTAGTCCAAGAAAAGTAATTTTTGTTAAGAAACGTGAACAATGCGAATATTACGACAGTGGCGCTCAACAGGATCAGCTTGTCGCCTCCAACCATCCGTTTGAGCTTGTCCTTCATGTTTGACGCCTCCGATTCGTTTGATTTCATCCTGTGCTTCAGGCATCCTTGCGTTCCACCGCCATGCCCAACGAAAGCAGGTGATCTTCGGTAGCCTCCGCGCGCATCACCTCGCCCGCCACGGTGCGGGCCCGCATAACGATAATCCGGTCGCTCAGCCCGATTACTTCGGGCATTTCGGAGGAAATCAGAATCACGCCCAGCCCTTTCTTGGCAAACTCGCAGATCATCTGGTAAAACTCGCTCTTGGCACCCACGTCGATGCCTTTGGTAGGTTCATCTAAAATCAGCACGCGTGGGTCGGTGCACATCCAGCGCGCAACAATACACTTCTGCTGGTTGCCGCCGCTGAGTTCCATAATCTTCTTATCCGCCGAGGGTGTGCGAATCCGAAAATCCTTGATACCCTTGGCCGCCGTTTCATCTTCCGCCTTTCGATCCAGAATGCCAAGCGCGTTGGAATGCTCCCTAAGCATCGAGATGTTGATATTGTCCCGCACGTTCAGATTGCTTAAAACTCCCTGCATCTTGCGGTCTTCAGGCACCAGCACCATACCGTAACGCATTGCTTCCTGCGGAGAATGGCAATGAATGCGTTTGCCGTTCAGCCATACCTCGCCGGAGGTCATCCTATCCGCGCCAATGATGGCGCGCATTGTTTCCGTGCGCCCGGCGCCCACAAGGCCGGAAAAACCCAGCACCTCGCCCCGATGGAGCTTGAAACTTACGTTGTTCACATAAGCGCTGCTCAGGTTCTTAACTTCCAGCAGCACATCGCCAATCTGCCTGTCACGGTCCAGCGAGGTGT